>CAZVAE010000007.1:0-19838 GCA_964624985.1 uncultured Isosphaeraceae bacterium
TGCTCGGTAAACCTTCCTCATTACGTTCTGCACAACTTCGCATGATGATTCCTGTTGCTTCAATGTCCGCTTTTATGAATACAACACCAATCGTTGCAATGTACTTGCCGATGGTCAGTGATTGGGCAAAGCGGCTGAAAATTCCAATCTCTAAATTGCTCATGCCACTTAGTTTCGCAGGCATTTTAGGTGGACAAGGAACGATGATTGGTACTGGATCGAACCTAATCATTATGGGTTTGTTTATTCAGTGGTGGGAAACGCCACCCACTTGGGTAGAGTCATTACAGATTAGCGCGCCAAGTGGAATTGTTTCAATGTGGGGTGCGGCTTGGATTGGAATTCCAGTAGCAATCTTGGGTATGGCCTTCATTGTCATAACATCGAAGTGGTTACTACCAGATCGTGATCCCCCACACAGAAAGGAGCAGCAACATCGAACCTATGAAATCAAGATGAAAATCGAAGCGGGCTCTCCAATCATCGGAAAAAGTATCGCCGAGGCTGGGCTGAGACAACTTGATTCTGTTTATCTACATGCAATTGTACGAAACGACGTTCTTCTAACTGGTGTCGGACCGAAAATGGTGTTAGAGATAAACGATGGTCTGATTTTCGTTGGGGATGTTCAATCAGTTGTTGACCTTCGAAAAATACGGGGGCTCGTACCTGCACATGAGGACATAGCTAAGTTTGATGGAAAACCATTTAAACGCACAATGTTAGAGGCGGTTGTTGCCGAGAGTTCACCGCTTGTAGGTCAAACAATTCGAGAATCCCAATTTCGCTCAACATATAATGCCGCAATCTTGGCGGTGCATCGA
Organism: uncultured Isosphaeraceae bacterium; assembly: GCA_964624985.1. Taxonomy (GTDB): domain Bacteria; phylum Planctomycetota; class Phycisphaerae; order Phycisphaerales; family SM1A02. The sequence goes on from CAZVAE010000007.1 coordinate 825, forward strand.
AAGGGAGATCGAATCGAAGGAAAGGTTGGAAAGATCAAACTTGAAGCTGGAGATACCCTACTCATCGAGTCAACAGATGATTTTCTTAATGAATGGAAGCAAAGCCCCGATTTTTACCTCGTCTCTCAGATCAAAGATTCTAGACCCCCTATCCATAATAAAGGACGGATGTCTTTATGTATTCTAGGCGTCCTCATCCTTCTTCTCACTACTGACATTGTTGGTCGTGTTGCTGCAATTTGGCTTTGCGGATTAGCAATGGTCCTTACACGTTGTATCAGTGGTCAAAATGCGAGAAAGGCGATAAACCTGCAGGTTCTTATTGTCATCGGTGCCGCAATGGGCATTGGAAGGGCCGTTGATAAGAGTGGGCTCGCTGATATTGGTAGTTCTTACATTTTGCAAATGGCAGAGAGCGTTCATATTGGCTCGTATGGGACGTTGTTTCTCATCTTTATCATGACGAGCATTGCTGCACAACTCATGACGAACTTCGGTGCAGCGGTCATTATGTTCCCAATTGTGATTGGTGCTGCTGAAGGATTGGGTGTAAGCCCATATCCTTTTGTGTTCACGATGATGGCTGCGGCTGGATGTAACTTTATGACTCCAATTACCTATCAAACAAACTTAATGGTGTTTGGACCAGGTGGATATCGGTTTATGGATTTCCCACGACTCGGAGTACCTCTTACGCTACTCGTGGCAGTTTTAGCGACATTGATTGCACCTCAAGTGTTCCCGTTTATGCCTTGATGATGAAAACATTGGCACAAGTTTTTGGCGCTGTTTCATTCGTTCTACTTGTATGTTGGATTGTAGGTGGTGTGTTTTCCGACCGTTGGATTTGGAGCCAGTGGTTCGATTGGATCCCAACACTTGTTGTACTGTTCTTGCTTTGTCTGACGAGTACTCTGTTTTTCTATAACAAAAGAAATGTTCTCGGATCAACCTTTGTACTCTGCACCGTTCTATTGTTCGTTTGGTTTACAACAGTTGAACATCGATTATTCATGAACAGTTCCAACCCTAGCGATATAAAACTTGTAGGTTGGACGATGAGCCATTCGAAGGGAATGGTCGCAAAAGAATCGGCTGAGTATATTGTGCAACTTGACGCTGACATCACTTTACTTACTCATGGGTGGAAGGTACGAGGCGAAGAAATAATACGTACTTGGCTTGGAGAAGAGGGGCACAAGGTCATCAATAGTCAGTTCACCCTTTTGACAAAATTCGAACCAATGAAGGTGCAAACTCTTATAGCTTCAGATGAGATCTTTGTTTCATCGTTCAAGCTCGATACCAGTGAAGTTCTTGGAGAGCCACTCGTTCTTTGGGCTGTAGATTTGCCATCTTCATTGTGGAATTCTAAAATGGCAATCGCAAAGAGAGTGCAACATTTTTTGAATGAGATTGATGTTGAGTTACCTGATATCGTTATTGGTGATTTCAACATGTCTAGAAACAGCGTTTCAATTCAATCGATGTTTCCTACTCTGTACAATGTTGCGGATACAGTGGGCATTGGATCTTTGGCTTCGTATCCAATGGAGTTTCCACTCATTCACATTGACCACGTGTTATTCAATACGACAATCACTCCAACATACTATGAACTAATCAATCCACACATTGGCAGGCACCGTATACAAGTTGTTGAGTTTGGTTCAACCCCGAAATAAACTTAGATTATTGACCGAGAAGAATCTCGTAAATCATATCGTTCAAGTTCCGAAGACCAACTGCATCTGTTGGGGGAAGTGAAGCGAGTTTTGAGCGAATGACGACATCGTCTTTCCATTGCACAGAGCCGTCACCTCGGAGAATGTTGTAACCCACACCGTGGCTGTAATCACTTTTCGTCCGTAAGCCGTCTGTGAGAAGAACTAACTTTTCGCCTCGGAGAAGCGAATGGCGTTTTCCGGTGTGCCAATCTTTATGACCTACATAATGGTAGTTGCCAAACAATTCTTCATCAATTTCTTCTGCTGCCCACATTTCATTGCACTCATCGAGAGTGTGCTCGCCTTCATGGCTTGGGCAATAAAACGTTTCTGGAGCTCCACAGTAATGCCATCGATACAAGTGACCTAAGCCATCCCATGTTGGATCCGTTAATGGCTGAGGAATATATTTTGATCTGTTCCCTCCAGGACGATGTTCGGATTGTGGTGTTTTTGAACGAACCTTCGCAAGTAAACTTGGATCTGGTTCACGTTCGTCTAGTACACTCGCGTTTGGTAACTGAAAGTGACGAGACTCACCATACATGTTGATTGCTTGGCCGAGTTGACGTTGGTTTGAACCACATAAGACGCGGTGCGAGTTCTCTCGAACGGAGGAAAGACTCGGAAGCAAAAGACCTGCAAGCAACGATGTAATTCCGATGACAACAAGTAACTCAAGTAAACTAAAACCTCTTCGATAACTCGACACTCTTTGAGATTGTTGAGTTAGAGAAAATGTACGGGTTATTCGTGCCATCTATCGATATCGCCCACTTTCAAAAGTAGGGTCTATCACACAGTCTAATGGGCTTTTGCAGAAATGCGAGATTTTTTCAAGAATCCTCAGCAAATTATCGGTACACTCCGAGAGGTAGCGAATCGGATTACCGTTGTGTTCGGTTTTTGTACGGTGCAAGAATGCATGGAAATTAGGGTATGGAGAATTAGATTTGCCTTCGAACGAACCAGATTACCAACTCATGAGACGCGTCGCTATTGGAGAAGAGGACGCCATCGCGGAGTTGTATGATCGATTTGGGGGCCTTGTCTACAAACTATCGATTCAATTTCTTTCAAACAATTCCGCTGCTGAAGATGCAGTTCAGGAAGTTTTTGTGCGGTTATGGAAAACTGCTGACCGATTTGATCCAAGAAAGGCGAAATTAGTGACCTGGGTTATGCTTATTACCAGACGTCACCTGATTGACTGTATTCGCCGAAAAACGGTACGTCCGAAATCGCATGAACTTGGCGTCCACAACGAACTTTCTGCAACCGATGAACTGCACGCATCGAATATATTGACTCAAGAACGCAATGCCGCCCTGTGGCAAGCGTTGCAAGCCCTTCCCGAGATGCAACGAATGGTCATAGAGAGGGCGTATTTTCAAGGGTTCACGTTACGTGAAGTGAGCCTTCAACTCGACGCACCGTTGGGAACCGTAAAATCGGCATTAAGCCGAGGATTGCTCCGCTTACGAGAGCATGGATTAAAGGATTCTTCCGCCCTCTAAAGGGGCACAATTTGATTGAAAGACCATATGACTAAGGAACAATACAACTACAAACAACTCATAGAACTTGCTGTTCTTGATGCGCACGGGTTGCTTGAACCGATTGAGTCTGATTTATTCAATCGATCTTTCCATGATGCTCCAGTAGCAATTCAGGATGAGATTATTCAGATGCAACGAGACATTGCACTTGATGAATCGCTGCTTCCAAATGAAACTCCTCGCGCTTCGTTGAAAAAAGATGTCTTACATGCAGTTGCTGAAGCAGCTGATCAAGAAGCAAAACGGCTCGCACCGTTAGCCCTTATTGGCGCTAGGGCGAGTGCGATACAAGGAAAACTTGGTTCTTCAAAACAAACATATATCTGGCGAACTGCTGCGTTGGTTTTGTTTGGTGTTGCAGTTGTTCTTGGCATCATGGCTTTCGAATCAAACAAACGAGCGAATCGTGTCGCTCAAATCGCAATGAATGTCAACACAACCTCAACAATTGCTGAAGTTGTAGGACCAGAATTTAGATCCTTCATTGATAATCCTTATTGTCATGTGACACGGCTCGAACGTGAAGATGGTGATAATGATGGATACCTGAGAGTTGCTATAAACGAAAAGTTTGGAGGCGGGTACGTTGTTGGGCTTGATCTCAAAGATGGCGAAGAGATTATCCTTCAAGGCACTACGCCAGAAGGCAAAGTTATTGAACTTGCTCGTATCAGTGCGGGTGCGCCTATTGTTGGCTCCTACTTTGATATCGACAAGGAACTTGTTCCTGGACTTGCCATTGTGGCTGTTGATGCGAATACAGGGAAACGCTGGATTTAAAACTTATAAATCACTGTGCGATGCACACACAACCGTGAGCTCAAACCCAATACCGTATAGGTGGGCTCGTATGCCAGCATGCCCAGTCTTCCACTTCCAATAGTTGAAGCACTATTGGCGAGGCTTGACTATCGATGTAACTTTTAACGATCCCTGAGGGTTCGATAGGATCGAGCACATCCATGCTGCATGTACATCGCACAGTGACTTATTCATCGAGTCACCTGTACCATACCACTCTTCTTGTGTTTGGCAAGTCAATTCGATGATAGAATCTTCTCCTCCAACTACACCACGTCAGCAGAAGCGAGAACTTCTTGCATGGGCTTTCTTGCCAATGATGATGGGAGCGGTGGATGGTGGTGTGATTGGAATTATGACGAAACGGCTCTTTGACGGTCACGTCCAAGATTTGTTGCTTGACTGGTCTGTAGCCACCCTCGCTGCCGCCCAAGGATTCGCAAATATTTCTAGTTTTCTTTGGGCTTCAATAAGTACTGGGCGGCACAAGATACGATTTATCACATTCCTCAAAGTTGCAATCGTCCTTATGATTGCTACGGTTGCGTTTATACCTCAAACAACCCCTGGACTTTTTCTGTTGCTAGCATGTGTTGTTGGGACTCGCGTTTGTTACACCGGCATAGTCACCTTACGATCTACGGTTTGGCAAGCCAATTATCCAAGAGAAAAGAGAGCCGCAGTCGCTGGCAAAATCGCAACTGTACAAGCACTCGTCTTCGCAGGCGTTGCTTTTGGCATTGGGGAAATTATGGATTTGGATGATCAATCGTTCCGATGGCTTTATCCTGTTGCAGCAAGTTTTGGCATCATCGGTGCATGGATTTACAGCAAAATAGAAGTTGTTAACCACGTAGAACTTTTGCGTGATGAGCGATCGGTTACAAGCAACGTTTCTTTTCTTCCATGGAAGACCTTCAAACTTTTAAGGGAAGATGTTGCGTTTGCAAAATATATGAGTTGTCAGTTCATCCTTGGCATTGGAAACCTCATGTTGATGGCCCCACTCATCATTATCTTGAATGATCACTTTTCACTTGACTACCTCGGCGAAATTTTCGTTGTCACAATCATTCCCGTCCTTATGGTTCCGATATGCACACCATTCTGGGCAAAACTTCTAAACAAAGTACACATACTCGTCTTTCGATCCTTCCATAGTTGGTTCTTCGTCATCTCTTCAATTTGCATTGGCTTAAGCATCGCTACGCATAGTCTCAGCGGACTTTGGGTTGGCGCAGCTATACGGGGAATTGCAATTGGGGGAGGCATACTTGCTTGGTCACTTGGGCATCAAGATTATGCTTCGGTTGAACAATCAAGTCGCTATATGGGATTACACGTGACACTCACTGGCATTCGAGGGTTGATTGCCCCTTTGGTTGGCGTGGGAATCTATACATGGCTCATCTCTAAGGGAATAGCTGGTGGCCCAATTGTTTTTTACATTGGTGCTGCTTTGACCGCTCTGAGTGGTATTGGCTTCATTTTTCTTGCAAAAACACGGGTAACATCGAAAAAGTAATACCGTTTCAGCCCTGCTCTGGTATGATGCGTGGCTCGCCTGTTTTTCAGCGGGCATGTGAACCCCCACCATCTATTCGAGATAGGGTTTGGTACTCTAGCTGGATTGGTGGCTCACACGAAGCAACTGCACACCACGGCCGTGCAGCCAAGTCGAAACCCCACGCCGTAACTACATGGTAGACCACAACTTAATCGCAGATATCGGGATAGATTTAGATGAAGCAGATGCCTTGATTCGCGAAGCATTCGGTGAAGAGGTCGCTGGCGGGAATATGGATTCCGTCATCGTCGGCGATATTCAACAATTCATTCCTGGAAATATGCTTAAGGGAAAAATAGTTGGTAAAGCTGGCGATGATGCTGTCATTGACGTCGGTTTAAAATCTGAAGGCCTTATTCACAAAAGCGAGTTCGATGAATGGGACACGCTTGAATCAGGTGTTGAGATTGAAGTCATTCTGGAAGATCTAGAAGATGAAAATGGAATCGTGAAGCTTTCAAAACGCAAAGCAGATCGTATCCGAAACTGGGAAAAAGTATTAGATACATACGCTGAAGGTGACATCGTTGAGGGTAAAGGCGTCAGAAGAATTAAAGGCGGTATCCTCGTTGACATTGGAGTCCCCGCGTTCCTCCCTGCATCACAAATTGATGTTCGAAGACCTGGTGACGTCAATGAATTCATCGGTAAAACAATTCGTGCTGAGATTCTTAAGATTGACGAACCAAGAAGGAACATCGTCGTCAGTCGAAGAACACTTATCGAAAACGAACGAGACGAAGCAAAACAAAGACTCCTCAACACAATCAATGAAGGCGATGTTGTCATTGGCCGTGTTACAAATGTCGCTGAGTTTGGCGCGTTTGTCGATTTAGGTGGAATCGATGGCTTGCTCCATGTAACAGATATGAGCTGGGGACGAGTCAAACATCCAAATGACATCTGTAAAACAGGAGATGAAATCGAAGTTAAAGTTCTCAAGGTGGATTTTGATACTGAAAAGATTGCTCTTGGACTCAAGCAGAAAGATGCTTCGCCTTGGGACGATATTGAAAACCGATTCCCAATTCAGAAGAAGATTACAGGAAAAGTAGTAAATCTAGTCAGTTATGGCGCGTTCGTACATCTTGAAGATGGGGTCGAAGGTCTGGTCCATGTTTCAGAAATGTCATGGCGTAAACGAATCAATCATCCGAGCGAGGTTGTTACTCCTGGTGATGAAATTGATGTCATTGTCTTAGATATCGACAAAGATAAGCATGAGATTTCTCTTGGTATGAAGCAGGTGGAAAGCAACCCGTGGGAACTCGTTGCTGAGAAATACCCGATTGGAACAATTGTTTCAGGTGCCGTTCGCAACCTTACAAATTATGGTGCATTTGTAGAAATCGAGCCAGGTATTGACGGCCTATTGCACGTCAGCGATATCTCTTGGACTGAAAAAATTGCTCATCCAAATGAGAAGTATAAGAAGAGTGATGAAGTTGAATGCATGGTTCTTGAAATTGATCAAGAGAAGCAACGCATTAGTCTCGGTATCAAACAGATGCATGAAGACCCGTGGCAGAACGCGATTCCAGAAGCATATAAGCCGGGTATGGTTGTCCACGGATCCGTCACGAAGATTACAAACTTTGGCGTCTTCGTCGAACTTGAAGATGGTCTCGAGGGTCTTCTGCATATCTCCGAACTTGCAGATAAGAAAGTAGAAAACCCGCAAGACGTTGTGAAGCCTGGTGAGGATGTCAATGTAAAAATCCTCAGAGTCGACCTAGAAGATCGAAAAATTGGCTTAAGTTTGAAACGTGCACTTTCGGGTGAAGATGTAGAGGAAGATTGGGAACAACATGTTCCAAATCCAGAATCGCCAGCACGCGGTGGCATGGATGATCATGGTGCCCTAGGTACTGACAAAATCGAACTATAACAACCCATAGTTCTGCAATGTAACTTAAAGCGGCCCGTCTCTTTTGATTCGGGCCGCTTCTCTTCTCTCTTCTCTCCACCTCTCGGGCTAATTTTCTCTCTTCTAGCAAAGGGCAAGAAATGTGAGTATTGTCAGCAAAACGAGTTTTCGTCTGTGCTGCGTTAATTCTGTTGCGTGCTTCAGCAATCGCATTTGTCTTCCTCTGCTCTCAAGTTCTGACGAACACCCCGATTTCATATCTACGAACAAGCATGCGCATACTTCGCATATTGGCAAACAAAATCAGCGAAATTTTTGCCGCAACAGATCTTAAACTATTGTTTCTGGCTTGATTTTGTGCGTGTGTAGCGAATATGCAGACAAGTGCGGTCTGATTTCGCTGAGAATGCGTATACTCTGTACATGAATTTTGTCAAAATGTGTTCTGTGTGTATTGTTCTACTCTCGATGATTTCATCAACTGGACAAGCGCAGCATGTCAATTCGAGGATTCTTGGGAAACTCATCTATATTGATATACCCGCAAATTACGACCATGTCTCGGCACAGGAAGTCATGGACGAATTCGAAAACGAACTCGGAATTTTGATGAATATCCTCTGGGAAGATGATGAGGATGAGGGGCTCGATCCTACGCTTCCTATAACTCTTGAGCTACCAGAACAACCCGCAGTTCAAATTCTAGAACGAATTGTCGCTCAACTAGACCCAGAAGGAAATGCGACTTGGCAACTCCGAGATGGTGCACTTGAGATTGGGCTGAAATCAGAACTTGCTTCAACTGGAAGACAACGCCTCGAATCATATTACATCCAAGACCTACTGTTCACGATTCGTGATTTCAGTTCGCCAAACTTGCAATCTCCAACTGGGGCTGGAGGTAGTGGTGGCGCAGGTGGGGGTGGAGGTGGGACTGGGGGCTTCGGAGGTACTGGTGGAACCGGTGGGTCGGGTGGATCAGGAGGAGCAGGAGGTGGTGCTGGCGGTTCTGGTGGAGGTATCGGTGACGGCGAGGAATCTCCAGAGCCAACCGAAGAGGAGCAAATAGAAAGACTAGTTGAGTTGATTGAAACCTTTGTTGAACCAGATGTTTGGGAACAAAATGGCGGCACATGTACAATCGATAATTTTCAATCAACACTGCTTGTTCGAGCGCCTGATTTCGTCCATCGACAGATTAATGGCTATTCGTTCAAACCAAGCCGCCCTACGCACTTACGTGAACGCCGATTCCATTTCGACGACGACAAAATTCGTGTCATTATTGATAGGCGCCCACTTCCTTAAATGTATCTGTTGTGCTTGAAGTGCTGTAACACTCCAGCATTCAATCGTGACGAAGTGCAACGATGGGGTCTTGCTTGCTTGCAATGATTGCTGGATAGATTCCAAACAGTAACCCTGTACCCGCTGCTACCAAAAATGAGACAACAATGGACCACATCGTGATTTGGGTTTCAAGTTGAACGCCAACATCTTCCATCGATAGCCAGCCAAGCATCTCCATGAGGTACGGGAAAAAACCTTCAAGCCCAATTGATATTCCAACTCCAAGTAATATTCCAATCAATCCACCTACACAACTCAAACTTCCCGTCTCGATTAAAAATTGAATCGCGATATCACTTCTTGTCGCACCAACTGCTCGTCGAATTCCAATCTCCCTAGTACGTTCCACAACTGTCGCGAGCATAATATTCATAATTCCGATGCCTCCAACAAGCAAACTAATCGCAGCAATAGCTGTTAGCAGGATATTCATTGTTGCAGTCGTCCGGCGAACGTTTTCGAGGAGTTCCCAAGGGACAATAATCTCGACGTCGTTGAGTTTCGGATGTCCAACCTTCATAATCGCACGTATATGTTCTGCCATTGATACAACTTCTTCAGTAGATGGCGCTGTAATGTACATTTCAGAAAATTCGACTTCCTCACCACTAAAAGAACCCGATTCTCTGCGAACTACAATGTCTCCGAATTCAAGTTTCGCTGTTGTGAGTGGAATGTGGACATCTTTGTTTAGAACTCGGCCCACTAACGCTGAGCCAGTTCCACCTGCTAATCCAACTGGCTCGAGCACTCCAACGATCGTAAAGACTCTGTCGTCAATGCGTAGTTGTTCGCCAACTGGATTAACCAGTGGGAAGAAGAGTTTTTCGATCTCAGAACCAATGACTGCTACAGGGGCTCTTCTATCTAAGTCGCCCTCAACTAAATATCGCCCTCCAGGACGAATTCGCAGGTTCGCGACATCTTTCAATGCAGGTGTTGTCCCAAATGTTTGGCTCGTTGTCCTTGAGGCTCCTCTAGAAATCTCAGAACCAACAGCCTTTAGTGGGATAATTGAATCAGATGGAATAAACTCTTTTAAACGGCGGAAATCCTCGCTTGTCATTCCAAACGTAGCAACAAAAGAACGTCGTTGTGAACCAACCTGTTGTGATTCCGGTGGGCGTTGGGATCGCACAATAATGTTTGTTGCGCCTAATGACTGAATTGCTCTCAATGCACTTTGTTTATTACCTTCCCCAATTGAAACCATCACAATAACAGAGGCAACACCGAGAACGATTCCCAAACTCGTTAGCACTGAACGAAGAGCATGCAATCGCAAACTTTTTAATCCTAACAAAGTTGTTTCTAATGATATCTTCATGGCATTAAGGGTTCAGGAGTCTCTGGTGCAAACGTTACTGGGATATCGACATAAAAAGTTGCTCCTTTGCCAACTTCAGACTTCACAGATAAATCAGCATGAAGTAAATCTGCCAGTTCCCTACAAATCGCTAGGCCAAGTCCTGTACCAGCATGTTCGCGAGTATGCGTCGCATCAACTTGCCTAAACTTTTCAAACACCATTTCCACCATATCTTCAGGAATTCCCGGACCACAATCACGGACTGAAATTTGTACCTGTGGCACCTTGGTGTTCGAACTGATTGATTTACTGGAGATTGTCACGACCGATTGTTCAGGGGTGAACTTTATTGCGTTTGATAGGTAGTTGTACAAAATCTGTTGTAGTTTTCCTGGATCTGTTTGAATTGTTGGGAGGTCATCTTCAATTTCCAAGCTCATCGTTACATTTTTCGTTTTCGCTTGTGGACGCATGATACCCTCTAGGCCCTCTAGTAAATCTGAAACACTGGTGGCTTCTAGATTTGCTTCCATACGGCCAGCTTCAATTTTTGCCATATCAAGTAATTCATTAATCATGTCCAACAATGATCTGCCACTTGTCAAAATATTACCCAAGTACCTCAATCGTTTCGCCCGATCTTCATCTGTTTCCGTTGGCATATTCTCTAAAAGTTCTGCGAAACCAATGATTGAGTTGAGGGGGGTACGTAATTCATGGCTTACATTTGCGATGAACTCATTTTTAAGTTTGCCAGACTCGAACAAACCTACATTTGCTTCAGCCAATTCTTCCACCTTTAAATCGAGCGACTCATTCATTTTTTGCAGTTTTTGCTGATCGGTCTCCATTTGATTCAGCATTTCATTAAACGCAACTGCAAGTTCCTCAAATTCATCGCCTGTTTCTAGCTTTGACCTCGCCGATAAATCTCCGGCCTGAACCTTCTCAGTCACTCTTCGTAGTTTACGAACTGGGGAAAAAATTAAGCGTTTAAGGATGATATAAAAAATTAATGCTGAAACGATACTCCCAATCAATCCTGCAACAATAATCCAATTCCGACTTGTTGCGATTTGGAGTTGTGCAAACTGTGTTTTACGTTCAACGATGAGAAGAGCTTTGATAGGATTCAATATCGTTGGATCAGCTACTGCAGAATCAAAATTCGTAATTCCTTCTTGTCGAATCGTAGAAAGAGCAGTTTTTGTGATGGGTCGAGCATAAAGGAAGTAGTATTGTTGATTCTTTTTTTCTGATTCCACATAAAACGGATGCTGATCATCCTCTGCTAGAATGGCTTTACGTGCGCGTTCCTCAAACGTGAGTGTCCCATTGCCAACGTTTTCCAAGTATGCAAGTTGGATTATGACATCCTCATCCTCATCCTCATCTTCATCTTTAAATCCTTCGCTGACTACTTTTGATTGCATCCATAGATCCGCAAGTTGTTGAGAGACTTCGACTTGGTATTCCTGCACGAGGTCAGACGAACGCGCCCAAGGAACAGCGAGTATGCTTGCAATAATGACTACAATTGCACAACCAAAGATAACTAGGCATTTATTCGCAAGGCTCAGATGAGTTCTCATATCACTTGCAAGATAACCGCTAATGGTCAGCTTGGTTTTGCCCACTCCCAATGTTTCGATTTTACGAGAACCCCTGCAGATTGTTTAATGCACCGTTTGCAAATAGTTGCAATAGGTTCAAACGACCCAATCCAAACCGGATCTTCTCGTTCTTCAAGACACATTCTACATGTATCGTTTGGCTCTTCTAGAACGAGATCGACAACAACCGATTGATACGCTTTTGTAAGGCAGTTACCACAGATGACACTCCCTTGATGCCCTTCCACACATGGTTCGTTATCAGCCCATGCAGCTCTTCCACAGAAATCACACAGAATATCTTCTGGAAGGACGTTTTCTGGATTCATTCCCTTGCGGTGCATTAATTCACCCTCACCAACGTTGTGGCGTAAAATGGTCTGCCCTCGCTTCGATATTTTCTTTCAAAATTAGTCCCCACAAGTTCACCTTCGCTTGCTGAAGGTGTGTTTGCAAACGGTGTTTGTGTAAACAAATTTGTATGGCGCTGGAAATGTTCGTCGCACCACTGCCAAAGATTCTCGTGATCTGTCACCACATGAACGACCCCTCCGTTTTTTAAGATTCGGTGGAATGTTTGTAGCGTTTGGTCTTGCACGACCCTTCGTTTGTGATGCCTCTTCTTTGGCCAAGGGTCGCTAAAGTACAAATGGATAACATCGGCAACTCCATCATCACACCAGAAACGCAGGAACTCTGTCGCATCTCCATGCATCATCTTTACGTTGGTAAGGTGATGTCTTCGAATTCGATCCGCAGCATATCGATAAAATTCTGAAGCCCATTCAAATCCCAAATAGTTTGGCTCCAATCGCTCTTTCGATTCTTGTACCAAGAAAGTTCCTTTGCCAGAACCAATCTCAATCTCAAGTGGAGCAGATGGATTATCGAACCAATCCCTAGGGTCTATGCGACCCTCATCACATGGGGGTAGAGCACGCAAATCGATTCCGATTTCGCCAACATCAAGTGCATTCCCATGTGAAAGTCCGAAGCTCATTACGTTACGCCTGTATTGCTCGCAGAAGCTGCTGCAGCTGATTGTTGTGCACCATCACTTACTGCCGAAGATTGTGAAGAATGACCACGAATTGAAACAAGGTTAGGAGTCCCAACTCCATGACCTTTCAATTCATTGCTCCAAACTTCTGAGCCCGTTGTGGGTTCAAGACAGTAGGTATATCCCTGAACAGAAACTACGATTCTGTCACCATCTAAGAGCATCGCTGGGAAACCAGAACCATAAGGAGCTTTCCATTCCCACACCTTCTCACCGTTATACCGATCAAGTGCAATAATCTGTTTATTGAACCCAACAAAAACGAGCTCTTCAATTTTTTTTGAGACATTAATCGTCATCTGTCACCTCAGCAATCCACTCTCCGAGAATCTCTAGAGCAAGAGGATCGAAAGTCGTTTCGATTAGACCATATTCGCTTACATCGCCAGTCACTGCTGGTTGAAACAAATGATTCAAATTATCGAGTTGCACTACGGTCAGACTACCCGTAGCGGCTTCCATAGCTCGTTCGATCGCTGGTAAGTTTTGCTTTGCATCGACTTGTAAATCCAAGGTTCCATTCATCGCTAGGGTGGGACAATCAAGAAGTGCTAACGTTGGCGCGGGGTCATACACCAAAAAGTATTGCATCCAAGGGTTGAACAGTTGGTCAAGCCCGTCATCAACCGCTTCTTCAAGCAATTCTTTATCAAGTTCAATACCCTGAATTTCAGTTTGTATCAAAACAAGTTCAATCATTAAATCCAGTACTTCTTCATCGCTCGCGCCGGCTCTTACCATTTCATAGATACCCATTGATGCATTCAACAAGCGGTCGAGTTGCTCTTCCTCAGCGCCAGCTGCTCGAAGTAGAAGCTCTTGTTGTAAAAGTAAGATTTCATCACCCGGAACACCTGGTCCAGCGAGCATCACTACAAATGCCACTCTTTCATCTTGCACCGCAACCATCGGCCCGATAAGTCCACCTTCACTATGCCCGATGACCCCAACTCTTCGGGGATCGATTTCTGAATGCATCCTTGCAGCGTGTACCATTGCAGATGCATCTGTGGCGAAGTCTGCACTTGTTGCTGCTAGTAACAATTCGTAATCATCCATCACTGAGCCACCCACGCCCCGGTCGTCATATCGCAATACAGCGATACCGTTTCTACTCAGATAATCCGCGATGACGAGGAAGGGCTTATGACCCATCAACGATTCATCCCTATCTTGTTGCCCAGAACCACTAATCAATACCGCACAAGGAAAAGGTCCATGGCCATCGGGGATCGTCAACGTGCCCTGCAATAGGAACCCCTCAGGGTGCAATGTTGTGACTTCTCGTTGAGAATAGGGGACAGGTCCAACAGGGTTTTGAGGGCGGTTTAAATCTGGCAAGCTCTCCACTCTGTCAAACTCGATTGGATACGTAAGACCTTGCTCCATTAATCCTAGGAGTTTGGTTTGACCGAGGTTCTCTTTTACAACGAACGTAAGTTGAGCTTGAGGCAATGAAGCTTTCATCGAACCATCTTCCGTGTAGCTCACTTCAAGTGGAATATTCGTAGCGCCTTGAGTAGGAACTGTAAGTAAGAGCGCTGTTCCCTCATCTGTTTCCGAAACTCCTAGTGTCATTGCCAAATCACCTAATCCTGGGACTTCTATCGAACCGGTATAAAGCCGCGGCTCTTCTATAGCAAACACGTTGCATGCGATAAGACAAAGCCAAAGAATGCATTGGCTTGCAGTGTTTTGTGTCATTTCACTCTCCTTCGATGAAGCCTTCAATTAGGCGGGCGGAATCTCTGCCTTGAGTTCTATACGCTTCGCATCCGCCCATAAATCTTCTAAATCATAGTATGCCCGTTGCTGTGGTTCAAACAGGTGCACAACAACCGAGATAAAATCAACAACAATCCACGTTGCCCCACTGTCTATATTCTTACGGAATGCAGGAAAATCGACTTCTTTCCCTAAGGAGACTACTTCAGAAGCAACTGATTTCATCTGCCTATCACTTGTTCCTGTAGCAACGAGAACCCAGTCGCACACTTGACTTAGCCCTGTAACGTCAAGAAGGACGACATCATCGCAATGCCTATCAACAAGCAACCGCCCCGCTTCCACAGCAAACTCTGCAGAATCGGGGCGTTGGATTGTATCGATCATCGTTTCGGTCATTTAGAGGCCTAAGAAACCCGCAACTGTAGGACCGAAATTCACAACCAAGCCAGCGAATACAACTGAGACGATTGCGATCAACTTAATCAAAATGTTAAGTGCAGGACCTGACGTATCTTTGAAGGGGTCACCAACTGTATCGCCAACAACACTTGCTTTATGAGCATCGGAACCCTTGCCACCATGCTTACCAGATTCGATGTACTTCTTCGCGTTATCCCAAGCCCCACCAGCGTTCGCCATATAGATTGCAACAGCAAATCCACTGGTTAAACCGCCTACAAGTAGACCCATGACACCGCCTACACCAAGGATTAGGCCGACAAGAATTGGAACTGAGATAGCGAGTAGTGCAGGTGCGACCATTTCTTTTTGAGCGCTTGCAGTAGAGATGTCAACACAACGTCCATAATCTGGATATGCATTTCCGTCTACTGTTGTTTGTTCTTTTGGCCAATTCATTGGATCTGCGATTTCATCATCACTCATACCATTCTTCTTGAATGCTTCTTTCATGATTCCAAATTGTCGACGACACTCATACATCATTTGGTACGCAGCTCGACCAACCGCATTCATCGTAAGAGCACAGAAGACGAACGCAAGCATCACGCCAAGGAAGATTCCACCGAGTACACGTGGGTTCATAATTGTGACATCGTAGAAATTCAACAGTTGTTTAATTTTTGCCTTCTTCGTTGGAACTAAATCGAACTCAATACCGCCAACTGTTGCACTATGTGCATTTTCAGACTCACCCCACTTCAAGTCAGCAGCGAGTGTGCCTTGCGTCCAATCAAGGGCTTCAATATCGTTTTGTGTTGCATCTGATGAGACGAGAAGTCCAGCAAACGAATCGCCATTGTGGTTTGCAACAAATTCACCATTGCCAAGATATGCAATTGTGTTTTCAGCTTCCTCCACCATTGCGATATCAGCACTGATTTTCTTATCAAGACTTGTTTGAACAACAGATACGTACGCTGCAAGTAGTGCAAGAGCAGTGAGTGCCGCTGAACCAATCGCAAAACCTTTTCCAGTAGCAGCCGTTGTGTTCCCGAGTGAGTCAAGCATGTCCGTTCGTTCACGAACTACTGGTGGCTGGCCTGTCATTTCAGCATTACCACCAGCGTTATCTGCGATTGGACCGTATGCGTCTGTTGCAAGCGTAATTCCAAGTGTGCTGAGCATACCGACTGCTGCAATTCCAACCCCATACAAACCAAGAAGGAAGTTGCTATTACCACCTGCAAAACTAAATGCTGCAATGATTGCTACAACGATAACAATGAGCGGAGCCCATGTTGAAATCATGCCTTCTGCAATGCCTGCAATAATTGTTGTTGCAGAACCCGTTTCAGTTTGTTCAGCAATTCGTTTTGTGGGTGCGTGTTCGTAGGATGTGTAATATTCCGTTGCGTATGCAATGATCAGCCCAGCAAGCAAGCCGGTAATAATCGATGCCCAAGGTCCATACCAAGTAATCTCTGAACCATTGAACATGTAGTAAAACAACCCGCCACAAAGTACAGCAATGAGTGCTGATGCGACGTAGACACCCATATGGAGACCCTTCAAGAGTTCACCAAATGAGGCGTTTTCCTTTGCACGAACTACAAACACGCCGACAAGAGAGCAGAAGATACCAAGGCCTGCGAGTGCCATTGGAGCGATTGCTAAGCGTAAGCCGGTGTCACCATCTTGGAGACTAAGTGCAGCTGCTGCACCAAGTGCCATAGTGGCAAGAATTGAACCATAATAACTTTCATAAAGATCAGCACCCATTCCTGCGACGTCGCCGACGTTGTCACCAACATTATCTGCGATAGTCGCTGGGTTACGAGGATCATCTTCAGGAATACCTGCTTCAACCTTACCAACAAGATCTGCACCAACATCAGCGGCTTTGGTGTATACCCCACCGCCAACACGGGCAAAAAGTGCTTGGGTTGATGCACCCATGCCAAATGTCAACATGATGGATGTAATCTCAACCAATCCACCATCTTGTTCAGGCAAGAAATTATTCCAGAGGTAAAACCAAACTGAAGTATCGAGCAATGCAAATCCAACAACAACCAGTCCCATGACAGCGCCAGAACGGAATGCGACTCGCAGTCCATCGTTCAAGGATTGTTTCGCAGCCCATGTGGTACGTGCAGATGCATTTGTTGCCATCTTCATACCAAACCAACCACATAATCCGGAGAAAAGACCAGCAACTGGTACACCAACAGCGGACCAAATTGGTTGGATCTCTGCAAACCCAAGCAGTGCAAGAATTGCAACGAGAACAATAAAGACGACAAAGACTACTTTGTATTGTCGTTTAAGATATGCCATCGCACCTGAACGGACGTGCTGAGCAATCTCAATCATTGCTGGTTCGCCTTCGCTTTGAGACATGACTGATTGGCTAAAAATAAAAGCCATCACCAATGCCACGATCGCACCAAGCGGTGCAAGATAATACAAAGTCCACGGATCTGAAGGATTTGTAACCGCTATTTCCTGAGCAAGCATGAGTAGGTTCATTGTGGGGAACTCCAATTGTTGGTTGCGTTGAGTAAGCGCTTCTGTAATCTGCCTCTTTGCGATGATGAATCGCACATTTTGAAAATAAGAAACCTACGACAGAGTCGTAAAGTATCTCCGATGTTAATTAACGATATGTATGTCTCAAGTGCGAGTTCGTTGCTGTTGCGGGAAGTGCAATTCACGATATCGGCGAGATTCCGCTTTGCGGCGTGCACGTCGTTTTCGTTCGGACGGTTTTTCGAAGTATTGACGCTTCTTGACGTCCTTCGTGAGGTTTTCCTTCTCACAGAGTTTCTTGAAACGGCGGAGCATTTGCCCTGCGGTTTCATTTTGTCTTGCTTTGATACGAATAGCCATATATAGAGTCGCCTTGTGTTAAAAACAGTACTGAGCCACGTATTAGAACGCATATAGAGGCACATTGCAAGGGGTTGACAGCATATAGGTAACTCTAGTGTTTTCAGGGGTTTGTGCATCGTAATGGAGTCGATATCCTAGACATATTCATGGAATTGCTTATTGACACGTGGAATGTACTCCACCAGACAGGAATATTGCCCCCCGAGTCAGCCGGAATAGGGACTCGTGGCCTATATGCATTGCTCCAAAGGAGCCGATGGCAAAAGGAACGAATCACGATGGTTTGTGATGGAACACCCTCTAAGGAAGCAATAGGGAGACATTCCATGACGACTGTGTTCACGGGTCCTTCGAGAAGCGCTGACGAAGAGATTATGGAGCGGGTTGCTTCTTCTTCTTCTTCGCGATCAATCTTGGTGGTTACGAGCGACCGAGAGATTATCAAATCCGTGAAGGCAAATGGCGCTCAACATCTCAACGCTGCTACATTTTTGCAAACGCTCGTCGACGATTCTACGTCAACGAGAAAAACAAAGATTCAAAGACCAAGTGAACTCTCCACAGAGAAGGCAAATGAATGGCGGAAAATGTTTGGCATCACAGATGAGGTAATTGCAGAACTTGATAACACTTCTCTTCCTGAACTGCAAAAACCGACGGTCTTGGAGAAATCTAAAAACGAAACTCCAAAAGTAAAGAAAAAACGTCAGGCTAAATCTAACGAACCCCTATTGCCTGATGCTCTCCTTAGAGAAGCTCGGAAACTTCTCGGAGAATGAATAGTATGGATTCAACTATGGTTGTAATCGTTGCCATGTCCAAAAACCATCTTTATTTTTGATGTATTGGACTCGATCATGAAGTCTCCCCTTGTTCCCTTGCCAAAGTTCAATCATATCGAGTGATACCCGATAGCCCCCCCAGTATTCTGGCCTAGGAACGTCTCTTCCTAACCACTTAGCAGCAGTCGCTGCAACTATTGCTGTGAGCAACCCTCTACTTTTTAACGGTTTAGATTGGTCGCTTGCCCAAGCTCCTGCCTGACTTAACGTATCTCGAGTTGCAAAGTATTGATCGGATTCTTCTGCTGAGATTTTTGTAGCACGACCTTGAATCCGAATCTGTCTGTCGAGTGTATC
>CAZVAE010000008.1:0-19218 GCA_964624985.1 uncultured Isosphaeraceae bacterium
AGGCGATGCACCTTTCATCATCCAGAACCTTCAAGGCGAACTTTTGATCGATCCTGGAAGACACTTGGGCGCTTCATTACATGCGACTTCTGATACTGGTGGCTCCATTGAGATTGTGGCCAATGCCCCAGACATTTTGAATAGTGATGGAACACTCAATTGGGATGCGAGTGGTGAATGCAATATTTCTATTGAGAATATGGTGCTACCTACAATTAGTGGTCAAGAAGGGTGGTCGATCATCGAATTGTCGGCTGACGTTTCATCTCCAAGGTTACGCGATGCAATCAACGTCTCAAGTGCTGGGTCGTTCGCTGAATACGATGAACCAAAGGGGTATTTTGTCATCAAAACTCAATTCAGCTCAGCAGAAAAAGCAAATGGTACGTTCGTATTTGATGATGGAGAGATTGTTGGATCGGTGAATTTATCTGAGGTGCCAACAACGCTGTTTGCGCCATTGCTTTACAGATATGAGATTGACCCCGTTCTCGATATCGGGAAAACTGTGAATCTCACTCTTGAACGTGCAATCGGCGGACCCCAAATGAACGTCACGTTCAACTCAGAACGAATTCATGCAACAGGAGTTATTGATTCCGGTTTTGAAACACTCTCAGAAGTGCAACTCAACGCAAACGTACGCCAAGAACTAGTCCGTTTACTTTCAGAAAATCAGTTGGACGGGAGTGCGGAAATCTCCCTAATGTTAGAACGATTCGTTTTTGTTGAAAAGGATGAAAACCCAGTAGAGTGTTGGGGGAACATAGAAGCACGGGGCTCCCTTGTTCATCTGCCATCTAAGACTCCAATCCAAAAAATCGACGCAACGTTTTCTGGCAACCTCAATGAACGTAAACTCAAGGCGGGGGGTCAGATCACTTTGGCTGATCAGCCGTCAAGTTTTCAGGTCGAAATGGTCTCTACGAATAAGAACAAACTACACTCACTTTCAGACTTGTTCGTTACAATCGTACACCAACTGCCCAAAGGAAGTGGACGTCTTCAAATCAATAACTTGCCAACAAAGGTTGTCTCTCCATACATTCCTGAAGAACAGCAACCTCTTCTGCAGTACATCGGACCTATAGCATCCTCAGTTGTTACCTTCGTTAGGGATGGTATTGATGTAGAAGTAACAAGTAAATCGAGTTCGCTTGCGGGTACCCTCAACTTCAAAGATGACACCGTTGAATCAATCACCGATGCTTCGGTGCAAGTACAACTCAGTGGAGCACAGGCATCGTCCTTATTGGGCGTTCCTGTCCAATCAGATTCAGTGCTAACTTCAAACATCAAGTCGTTGGATATGCACGGTAATGCTTCGTTTACTCTTCTGTATGACATTGGGAAACAACGCACATTTGTTGAAGGAATTACAACACGAACAAAGGAAGGCGCTCTTGATGGTCATCTTGCAGCAACGGGCATCGATACTCGGTTACTTGATGCCATCCTTGAGTGCGACGGCTTGCTGTATGACACCATTGGATCGCCTATTGCTGTTGAGATGAAGGTCACAAATATATTGGATGCCCCTCTCATCGTTGCTGGTGGCAACTCGCCTCTCGCAGCTTTTGAAACTTCCCTAGGTTCGAGTAACGAAGCAATTTTTACAATACCTGACGTTCCAACCCAGACAAGCATTCAACTCTCACCATCACTCACGCAACACCTACTCAAAGATCTGGGTCCTATTCTTTCAGACATACGCTCAGTCAAGCACCCTGTAGACATACAGTTTGTGAACGTACAATCTTCGCTTAAGGGAGATGTTTCCTCTCTTAATGCTGATGTGTACATCAATATCGGTGAAGTTGAACTTGACAGTGGTTCACTCACGATGAAACTGCTTCCCATGTTTAACTCAGAACATGCTGAAGTGATACCTGCTACCTTCGACCCTATCCATATTGAGGTTCGTAACGGTATAGCGATGTACAAAAAATTCTCGCTCACGCTTGATAACAAATATTCCATTCCATATTCAGGAAGCATTAATTTTGTCACAAGAGCTCTCGAGTTACACACAGCCGTTCCTCTTACTGGGCTTGGGTATTCCATTAAGGAGTTGCGTGGATTGGCCACTGATATCGATGTGCCTATTTTGATAACAGGTACGATTGACCGCCCAGTAACAAAGGTGGACCCAACATTCGATCTTAGCAAAATTTTGCAAAGCGCCGCAATCACCGCGATTGGCGATGCGATTGGAGATGCTCTTGAGGGGGGGAATCAAGATGCTCCTAATCCACTTGACCTTCTAGACGAGCTGTTTGGTGGACA
The DNA here is from genome assembly GCA_964624985.1 of uncultured Isosphaeraceae bacterium. Classification (GTDB taxonomy): domain Bacteria; phylum Planctomycetota; class Phycisphaerae; order Phycisphaerales; family SM1A02. The sequence continues at coordinate 2,287 of CAZVAE010000008.1, forward strand.
ACAATGACGAGGTGCACGTGGTGCGGTGATGATCCTGTGTACGTTGCATATCACGATGATGAGTGGGGAGTTCCCGAACACGATGATCGGGCCCTTTATGAAAAGTTATGTCTTGATGGATTTCAGGCAGGACTTTCGTGGATTATCGTATTGAAAAAAAGAGATAATTTTCGCGATGCATTCTCAAATTTTCAACCAGAAATAGTTGCACGCTTTGGTAAACGAGAGGTGAATCGTCTGCTCAAAAATGAGGGCATTATTCGCAGCCAAACGAAGGTTAATGGCGCGATTGCAAACGCAAAAGCGTGGATAGAGATAATGGAACATGGAAGCGAAACGTTCAACGACTTCTTATGGAAACATACCGATTACAAAACAATTCAGAATCGATGGAAGAAAGATTCTCAGATTCCCGCAGCAACACCTATCAGCAAAGCGATGGCAGTTGACTTAAAAAAACATGGGTTTAAATTTGTTGGTCCAACGATCTGTTACGCATTCATGCAAGCAATTGGCATGGTTAATGACCATGTCGTTTCGTGCCCAAGGCATAAACAACTACACACGTAACGCATTGCATCTAGAAGTACGTCCATAAAGGTACGTCTGCTTTACTTACACGTATCGTTGTTTGAGGAAGCAATGAAGTCAACTTATCCTTAAGTTTGGGTAAGTAGCCCCGTTCGCTATTCGTGTGTCCTGTGAGCATAACCGTGCACCCGCGAGCAGTTGCAGCGACGACTTGGTGGTGTGTCATCTCACCTGTCACAAACACTTCGCAACCATCGTCAATCGCAAGATCACAAACAGAACCACCTGCTCCCGCACAAAGACCTATGGTTTGAACCTTGACTCTGTCGTCTTTTCCAGCAGCTGGGGCAACACGGACGTAACCGATTCCTAAATATTTTTTAAGTTTTCGAGCGAGTGCATCAAGTTGCACTTCCTTATCAAGATGAACTCTTCGTCCAACACCTATCTCTCGACGAGGTCGTTTCTCAAGAGCATGTACTTCTAATGCGGGCTCTTCGTACGGATGGAACTGTCGTAGTGCCTGTATTGCAAGAGAAAGGGCTTTCTTTGATACAACCATTTCAAAACGACATTCTTCAACCTTCTGAAGTACTTCGGCCTCTCCGTGTGTTGGGTGCGTTCCTTCGTTCCCTATAAAAGTACCGGTACCTTTTGTTGTAAATGAGCATTGCTCATACTCGCCAATTCTGCCGCAACCCACACTCGACAGAGCGAGTCTCAATTCTTCAATCTTATCTTCGGGGCAGTACGTTACGAGTTTGCGCTCTTCATCTGGAGGCAGATTGTCAAATGGTTGTATGGCACGCACATCACCCTTGCCGATGCCTGCAACAATCCAGTCATTTACACCATCTTTCGCTACATCAAGAGATGTGTGAGGTGAATAAATGGCGATGTTGTGTTGAATTGCGAGAAGAATCAGTCGTTCTTTGAACGATTTATCTGTTACAGATTTGAGTGGATCAAAAATTGGAGGATGGTACGAAACAATCGTGTCCGCCTTCATTGAGATTGCTTCTTGCATAACTGCTTCAGTAAGATCAATGGTGAGCAGAATATTGTCTGATGACCAATCTGTAGCGCCAACCAATAAGCCGACGTTATCCCAATCGTTTGCAAGGTACGTAGGGGCAAAGGATTCAAAAGCTGAGATGAGTTCAGTTACTTTCATCCTGAATCCTTGTAGAATACAAGAGATATCATTGACGAGGTACAAAATGAGAGTAGCAAAAAATTTGTTAGAAACGAGTAATCCTGCCCTTCGAAACCATGAAGCATGGAACGAGGCCCTCCAAGCAGGAGGGACCCAGACAGCTTCAATAGGTGGGGTTGTCAACAAGACAGGAATGCTGACTTGCGTTGCTGTTGGTGGCGGCATGTTTGGGATCTGGTTAACTCAAAACTATCCAGGACTTGCACTGCCGCTTGGAATCGTAGGGTTTATTGCAACGTTCGTTGTGTATTTCATCATTATGCGGAATCCCGCTCGAGCAAAATACACTGCTTGGATGTATGCAGTAATTCAAGGCGCATTTCTCGGTGTCATTACACATGCTTTGGATGCCATGCTCGTCAATATGGGGTATGCCGTCCTAGGTGGATTGGCTTTGCAAGCTTTTGTCGTCACCGTAAGTGTGCTCATTTCGATGCTTGCCTTGTATTACTTCAGAATATTGAAGCCGACAAAGAAATTCGTTGCAACGATTTCAGTGCTTACATTGGCGATATTTGTGACGTACATGATTGCCTTGGTCATGTCATTTTTTGGTGTACAAATGCCATTTCTCTCCATCGGTTCTGCATTAGAGGGTGGAAACACAGCACTCATAGGTCTTGGGATCAATGTACTCATCTTAGGTGTTGCATCACTCTGGCTCATCATTGATTTCGGAACCATCGAACAGCAAATTCAATCTGGTGCACCGAAACAAATGGAGTGGTTCTGTGGATTTATTCTCATGGTCACACTCGTTTGGATTTATCTTGAGGCAGTCAAACTTTGCTTCAGACTCGCGATTTTGTTTGGTAACAGACGTTAACGGTCGCCGCAAACATCAATTGGAATCTGTTCAGCAATATCAATCCCAAAACCATGCAGGGCAGTGAGGTGTTTCGGGTGGTTTGTCAGCAACTTAACTTTTTTAAGCCCTAGATCACGAATAATCTGAACGCCTGTTCCATAATCTCGACGATCCATCGGTTTTTCTGACAGTGTCAAATCTGGAACATTGACATCTGGAACTGGTCGTTGAATTTTCTGAAGTCTATCGATAAATTCGTCGCCATACTGCTCTGGCCTAAGGTAAATCAGAGCGCCTTTTCCCTCTTTGGCAATCATTCGAAGAGAGGAGCGGAGTTCCATTCCTGAAGGATGGTCCGTTGCATCAAAAATGTCACCAAGTAAATTTCTACGATGAACGCGAACAAGTGTTGGCTCACCAATTGGAAGTGCTGAACCGAACTCATCAAGTTCGCCTACTCCTCCGACGCTCAAGGCAAGGTGAGGAACCGCATCGACCGTACTGTGGTATGCAATCAAGTTAAACACGCCATAGGGAGTTTCAACTGGTGTTCCACACACAGGTTTAATTCTCGTGATTAAACTTTCTCGAGCGAGACGGTATTCGATGATCTGCTCGACTGAGCACATTTTTAAATCGAACTGCTCGCACATTTTTTCTAAATCTGGCACTCTCGCCATTTCGCCATCTTCTTTAACAACTTCAATAATTGCTGCTGCGGGCTTAAGGCCTGCAAGTCGGCATAAATCTACAGAACCCTCGGTCTGCCCGGTTCTTGCAAGAACTCCACCATCTCGTGCTCGGAGTGGATTGATATGTCCTGGACGAACGAAATCATCTGGGCCTGATGCATCGTCGACCAGTAGCTCAATTGTCTTCACACGGTCAGCAGCAGAAATTCCAGTGCTTACATCATGCCTAGGGTGACCATCAACACTAATCGTAAATGGTGTGCCGCGAACACTCGTATTATCTTTCACCTGTGGACCAAGTTCTAGCCGGTCACAATCGTCTCCAGTCATCGCAACGCAAAGGTACCCGCCGCCTACTCTTGTAAAAAAGTTGATGAGTTCAACAGTAATGTGTTCAGCTGCAACAACAAAGTCGCCCTCATTTTCACGATTTTCATCATCAATGAGAACAATCACCTTCCCCTCTCTAAGGTCGTTCAAAATCTCTTCAATCGTCGCTAATGCCATCCCCGTATTCTATGTTCTCTAACCCCAATTGGTGTCATTATCCGTACACTATGGTGCATGAAAAGACATCTACGATGGTTGATGGAAGTCACCGCAATCCCAACTGCTGCTGGTCAAGAGTGGCGAGTTGTTGATTGGGTTGAACGGTGGGTGAGGAATCAGAAAGGTCTTCGTTTGCACAAAGATCGATTCGGCAACGTGCGCATCGAACAATTAAAGACCTCTTCTAGAGAACCGATTTATATTACGGCACATCTTGACCATCCTGCCTTTGTCGTTCGCAAACAACTCGATGAGTTTCGGCTTGAAATGGAATTCAGAGGAGGTGTAGACAACGCATATTTTGTCGGTGCATGCATCGAAGTGTTAGATAACGAGGGCAATTCTTACGTTGGTCTCATCGAAACCCTTCAGCCAAAAGCAAAACCGTTTAAGCGTGTTGTTGTTCGCTTGAAGAAAGAAGTTGCAGGTATTTTGATTGAAGGCGATATCGCGAGGTGGAAATTCCCACCCCCTGTTGTAAAAAATGGAATACTCCATGCGCCAGCTTGTGATGATTTAGCGGGTGTTGCATCTGCTCTTTCAGCCCTCGATTTGATTAAAAATGTTCCAAGGATGGGAAATGTAGGAGTCCTCTTGACCCGAGCTGAAGAGATTGGTTTTGTTGGTGCTATTGCAGCAGCAAAACACCGCACAGTTAAAAAATCCTCACGATTACTCTGTCTTGAAACGTCGAGAAGTTTTCCAGAATCCCCAATTGGGGATGGGCCAATTTTGCGAGTCGGAGATAAAACGAGCGTGTTCGGTCCGGAACTTACAAACAAAATTTCCGTCATTATGGGTGGGCAAACAATGAAATGGCAACGAAAATTGATGCCGGGAGGAACGTGTGAGTCAACCGCATTCTGCTCGTTTGGGTATCTCTCAACTTGTCTCTGTTTAGCCCTTGGAAACTACCACAACATGAAAGATATCGATGGCGTTTTGCTACACAACAAGCCCGCAAAGGTTGCGCCAGAGTATATCTCAGTTGATGATTTCCACGGTCTTGTCAAAATGCTCGTTATTGTTTGTAAAAATCTTGACACACCTTCAGCAGATACACTTAAAAGTGGTCTAGAAACTCGATTAAAAAAGTATATGAAACTTATTCGTTAGAGAGAACTAACTCGACCATGAGGTCGGCGGCGCCCTCTATATCACCAAACTCTTGCATTGCTTGGATTGCCACGATGATTGCTGCATTACGAACTGGAGAACCGGGAAGACTTTCTTCAATGATTTCATTTAAGGCATCTAATAGCAATTCATCCTCTAAGTTGTCTCGAATCATGTGGATGCCCAGCAATGCAACCCCTTCATTTTCCCGAAGATGATGTGAAACATCGTTCAACACTGCATGTTCTTCTGAAACTTCTCGCTCATGCATTCTCCACTCGCCGTGTTCATGTTCAGGGTGGTGTCGATCCATCATTTCGTACCTGTTTGGGTGTCCGCTTGGGTGCCCGCCGTGCATTCCCTTGCCGCCAATCATGTGCATGACATGACCCATCATCTCCGAAGTTGGTAAGTCCACCTCTTCTCCATTCACAATGACTTGCATATCTACCTCAAAGTCACCATCAATCTGACCGTGTGGACCACCTGGCACCTTCCCTTCGGAATCACCAAATGCCATCACTGAAACCATAACTTCTCCATCAATATCTTCTAGACCCTCACCACGCATAATCTCATCTAAAGAGATGATCTGCTCTTCACCATCGATCATGAGGACAATTTCGCCATGTTCAAACTCAACGTCAACATTTGCTTGTTGGGTTGATGAAAGCGTTTCTGTTTGTTTTGTTTTTTGACAACCAAAAAGCAAAAGAGTTAATGTGCAAATTAGAGTTGTTGTGATGTAGTTCATTTGATTCTCCTTACATGAACGTCTTAACGTGTCACAATAACGGAAAATTGCTTACTACTGTTAGTGAGTTACTCTTCTGAAGGTAATATTGCGACTGACAATCGAATAATCTGGGTTTCAGAGACTTCAATCGCTGTTATCTTCATCCCAGCGGTTTCTATGGATTCACCTTGAAGAGGAACGTGTCCAATTGTTGCAAGTATAAAGCCAGCGATTGTGTCATACTCTTCATCTTCTGGTAACTCGAGCCCAAGTTCATCATTAAAGTCATCAAGATTAAACCGTCCATCGACCTCTATTGTTGTTTCATTTATTCGTTGGAATTCTGGCTCATCTGCTTCTGAATCATCATGTTCATCGCGAATCTCGCCAACTATCTCTTCGAGGACATCTTCAATTGTCACCAAGCCAGCTGTTCCACCATACTCATCAATCACAACGGCCATATGAACTTCACTGGTTTGGAAATCAGCAAGAAGCTCTTGTACTGGTTTTGTGTCAGGTACAACAATTGGCTTACGCAAGATGTTTTTGAGTTCGAATCCATTTGTATCTGATCCTAAAAAACCAATCATATCCTTAACATACAAAATGCCGAGAATTTGATCGAGGTTTTCTTCATACACTGGAATCCTAGAGTGCCCTGACTCAAGCACGAATGTTCGTATTGCTCCAATGTTGTTTGTGAGTTCAATTCCTTCAACATCTGTTCTTGGAGTCATGATTTCACCAACATCTGTGTCGCCTAAATCGACAACGTTCTCCATCATCTCTGCTGCTTCTGCGGGGATACTTCCCTCTCGTTGAGAGTGTTCAATCGAACGCAATAGTTGCTCTTCAACAATTTTTGAACTCTCTGATTTTGGTAGGTTTGCCCCAGTTAGCCGTCTTGTTACTTCCGAAACGCCGTCAACAAACCAGTGTATTGTTGGATTCAATAAAGAAAGAAGTCGCAACATATACCAACTTCGTAAGACCGATCCAACGGGAACTGCTTTTGCAATTGCACTTGCTATGAGACATGCAAAAAACCAGTAAAGCGCCGCTGCGAGCGCAGCGCCATAGACAAAATTCCCTACCGTTATTGTTTCTGCATTGGGTAACAATGCAAAACAAAAGATCATACCAGTGAACGCAAGCACTTTTACTAGAGCGAGTGATTGCAATGATGGCTCATATTGTTCTTCAATCCAAAGACCTCTTGATGGCGCTCCGCGAATTTCCAGCTCATGTCGTAACACAAGTGGGGAAGAAATTAACATGGCACGTTCGATGATTGCCGTCCAAGCGCAAATGAGAAGAAGGAGGACAAAAATTATCCAAATGACTGAAATCATGAGCCGCGGCTCCAAACTGGCCCTATTCCTATCGCTTCTAGTACACGGTCTTCTTCTTTGTGCATTGCCTCGAATGATTCCTCTTCATGATCATCAAATCCACAGCAATGGAGGACCCCGTGTAACACGTAAAGCAAAAGTTCCTGCTCAACACTGTTCCCACGCTCTATCGATTCGCGGTTTGCTACATCGAAGCAAACTGCAATATCTGCTCGCACTCCCGAAGCACCGCTTCCACGGTCAAATGTAAGAACATCTGTTGTGCTACTGGCCCCAGAGTGTTTCTGATGAAGCTCGGTCATTGCATCGTCATTGACAATACGTACCGAAATATCTGACTCACTTTTGTTTAGAAAGGCACACGCTAAAAGGGTGTACTCAAAAAGAAATTCGTGGTGCTCTTCGGCTTCACCAGATATCGAAACACTCGGCGGAGGTTGGTCAGATTGTTCTACGATCTCTTCCATTTCAGTGTGTACAGGATACCGATTTATTGGGAAAACACAAACTATGTCGTCATTTCAGCGTTTACATCAATGAAATGAGGGTTGCAGCGAGCTTCGAATTCACTTCGATATTTATTCAGAATCGTCCGAATAGCCCAGTTGTTGCCATCCGCTAACCCACAAATTGTAGTGCCGGGAATAATACCCATAGATCCTGCAACTTCAAGGACTTGGTCTAAATCGTTCATTGTGCCTTCACCTTGCTCGATTCTACAGAGTAGTTTGTAAATCCAATCCGCACCCTCTCGACAAGGTGTGCATTGTCCACACGATTCGTTTTTGAAAAAGCGAGCAATGTTTCTCGCGACTGCAACCATATCTGTATCTTCATCAAAAACGGTTGGGCATGCGGTGCCTAGTCCCATCACGTCATATCTAGTACCAATATCGAAATCCATTTCAGCATCAAACTGGTCAGGTCCAAGGATACCCATACTTACACCTCCAGCAATCGCTCCTTTAAATGCTCGGCCATTTTTCATGCCACCTGCATGCTCATTAACAAGTGTACGGAGAGTGATCCCAAGTGGAACTTCAAACACATCAGGATTGTTGACGTGTCCAGAAACGCCCATAAGTTTCAGTCCAAAGCTTGCTTGACCACCAATAGATGATTCACACCCAAACGATTTCCACCAATCTGCTCCGTATTCAACGATTAATGGCACTGCTGCGAGTGTCTCAACATTGTTTATGATTGTTGGTCTTCCAAAAAGACCGCTAACCGCAGGAAAGGGTGGTTTTATACGAGGCCAACCCCGTTTGCCCTCTACGGCTTCAAGGAGGGCTGTTTCTTCACCACAAATATAAGCACCCGCGCCTCGGTGTACTGTGCACTCGACAGCAAAATCTGATGCGCCGTTCAGTATTCCCTGTTGTCCAAAAATGCCATACTCATATGCTTCGTCGATAGCATGCTGCATGATCTCTGCTTGTGCTGACCACTCGCCTCTTATAAAGAAATACGCTGTATCGAGTTTGCACGCGTAACACGCAATTGCAATTCCTTCGATTACTGAATGTGGGTCAAAATCAACGAGTAAACGATCTTTAAAGGTTCCCGGTTCCGCTTCGTCACAATTGATACAAAGGTATCTTGGTTCACCATCTGGTTCAGGCAAGAATGTCCACTTTACTCCACATGGGAAACCCGCTCCGCCACGACCCCGTAGTTCTGCTGCTTTCACAACATCTACTATTTCTTCTGGAGAACGGAGGAGCGCCTGTTTCAGCGTTTCATATCCACCACGTTCAACATATTCTTGCAACGTAACTGTTTTCCGTTCCACTCTGTTTATGGGGATGTTTCTCATTAGGAATAACTCATTCATGCCGTGAGCCCTCCTCATGTATCTCTATCTCGTCAATGGTGGTACGTCGAAGGGTTACGTTTCCTTCTTTTTTTTCCTCAATTGATCGATCGACAACGTTAGAGCGTCCGTCGCTTTTCACTGCGCGAACAATGTGCCCAACGAATTCGCCGAGGCAACGCATCAATGGTTTGTTATGCTCTGTTGCCATCATTCCTTTTCCCTACATTCGTTGAGTAACGCATCAATCTTAGAAATTGTAAGTTTGTTGTACTGTGTTCCATTCACAAGCGCGCAGGGTGCCATATCACACGCACCAATACATTCCATCCCGAGTAAGGAGAACATCCCATCGTCGGTTGTTTCGTGCACGTCGATTTTTAATTTTTGTTTGAGGTGGTCGATGATTGCCTGATGGCCACATACTTCACACGCAATAGATTGACAGATACCAAAAACGTATTTGCCCATCGGTTCGCTATGGTAATCTTCGTAAAAAGAGACCACGTCAGCAACTTGCGCTGGCGTAATATCTAACACTTCTGCTATTTCAATCATTGCCTGCCACGCAATAAACCCATACTCATGTTGAACTTCATGAAGGGTGGTCATCAGAGCGCCACGGGGTGTTGCATACCTAGGCACGATCTCGTTTGTAATTTTGCCGACTAACTCTGGCGTCAGATATGGCTCAGATTTTGACTCTATAGTGAGGGTCGCTGATTGTTTCGGTGTCCAGGCCATCTGTTTCCTTATCGATCCAATTCTGCAGCAATGATATTCAATGAACCAAGAATCGCAACAAAATCTGCGAGTTGGTGCCCCTCAAACATCTTCGGAAATGTTTGAAAATTGATAAACGAACACGGCCTTGGAGCCGCACGCCATGCACATGGACCACCGTCTGAAACAATGTAGAATCCATATTCACCGTTTGGACCTTCAATTGCACCGTAGCACTCGCCAATTGGAGACTCCCAACCACGGTTGGGCATCACAAGTTCAAACTGTTGAATTGTGCCTTCAATCGAGCTGTACACTTCTTCTTTCGGTGGCAGATGAATTCCACCGCCCGGCAATACATCGAGGGGGCCTTGTGGAATATTGTCGATGAGTTGCCGAACAATTGCACATGATTGTTTAATCTCTTCAAGTCGAACGTGGTACCTCGCTAGGCAATCACCAGTTGTTGCGATAGGAACTTGAAACTCAACTGGTGATGCGCCTTGCCCATCCCAGTTATCTGCAAAGCAAAGATATGGATCATCTTTTCGCAAATCTCGTTCGACGCCTGACGCTCTTGCAAGGGGACCAGTGAGAGACCATGCTGTGGCATCCTCTTTTGAGATTGTGCCTATTCCTTCGACTCGATCAATAAAAATTCTATTTGTATTCAGCAAGGTTTCAATGTCGCCAATAGCTTTTGGCATACGAAGATCAATAAAATTGCGAACCATTTTTTGGAACGTCTCTTCGCAAGGTAGATCGTTCTTTAGGCCACCAACCCGCGTGTAGTCGGGGTGAAATCGTTGGCCTGAGACATAGTCCATAATGTCATACACATGTTCACGCTCATTGAATCCATACAGAAAACCGGTAAATGCACCGAGATCAAGGGCTGCTGCACCAACACAGAGAAGGTGGTTTTGGATTCTGCCCAATTCACAGAGGATTGTTCGAATGACTTTACATCTGGGTGTAAGGTCGATATCTAGTAATTTTTCAACAGCATGATGCCAAGCGATATCGTTCACGATCGGGCTGATGTAATCCATCCGGCTCGCAACACAAACATACTGGTCGTAATTCTGATGTTCCGCGAGCTTTTCAAAACCGCTGTGCAAATACCCAATGTGGGGTGTCGCTCGAACGACGCGCTCGCCATCAAGTTCTAACACCAAGCGTAGCGTTGTGTGTGTTGCCGGATGCTGCGGTCCAAAATTCAATATCCAGCGGTCCTCACACTCTGCACGTCCTTGCAGTTCTTCAAGTTTCTCGATATCTAAATCATATGCGTCTGTGATTGGTGAAAGAGTATATGGCATTCGAACGTGTCATTATAGGGTCTATAGCTGGAACTGGTCTTGCGTAAGCAGATGAGCTACACCCTGAATATAGCTCCCATTTTTTTGCCCATTAACACGCTTGCTCCAATAAGCGTTACGGCAAGGAGTGCCATTCCCCAAACACCCATTGCACTTGCGATGTAAGGTCCATCCCCAAGGCGTTCAAAGAGGGTATAGATTGCTTTTGTGATTGGGTAGTGTGATTCACGCTGAGCCAGAATGAGGGAATCTGAAACTTCAAGCATGGCAAAACTAAAAGCAAGTAATCCACCAGCAATAAGGTTTGCCATGATGAGCGGGATAATGATGGTACGGACAGCGCGCATTCGACCGGCGCCAAGATTCATGGCGGCTTCCTCAAGTTCACCACTTGTTTGTTCTAAACCAGCAACTGTAGCTCGCACAACGTAGGGCAGCCGCCGAACCCCATATGCAATCACAAGAAGGAGCATTGGATTTGGATTTGCACCGAGTACATCAATCCAACCTTCAAGTGGATCTCCTTCACCAAATGGCCAGCGTAAGGTCATCGCAACATATCCGAATGCCATGACAAGCCCAGGAACTGCAAGTGGCAACATTGATAACGCGTCAAGCAAGCTCCTCCCTCGTATCTTCGTTCGTACGATGATGTATCCAATCAAAATTCCTATGAGAAGATCCATGATGACCGCAAGGGTTGAGTACAACAAACTATTGCGAATAGAGCCAACAGCAAGTTTATGGCTAAGTGCCCCTTCAAAATGATCAAATGTCCACTGCGATGGCAAGATGGTTTTGTACCAGGAACCCTCCACGGCCAAACTTGTAAACAAAACCGAAATGTGCGGCAAAATTGCTAATCCAATAACAAAGATAAATGCGCCCATCGCAAACCATCCACGAATCGGAGAAAGTTTTTCCATCGACGATTGAACTGACGCTTTGGAGTACATGGCGTACGCCTTTCCGCCAAAGACCATCTTCCCCAGTAGGTAGAACATGACTGCTGCAAACAACATAACCGCTGTAAGGGCGTACGGTTGTTTCGAGGTATCCATCTCCTTAATCCCATTAAATATCTGAACGGGTGTGACTGTTTGGTAATCAAACATCAATGGAGTACCGAGTTCGGTGAATGACCAGATGAACACAATGGTTGCTCCTGCGAAGAGTCCAGGACGAATCAATGGCATGACAATCTGCCTGAATCGTTGCCAAGGTGTTGCTCCTAAATTTTCTGCTGCTTCTTCAAGTGCTGGGTCTAGGTTCGCGAGTGAAGCTGTTGCATTCAAATATAGGATTGGGTACAGGTGTAGTGCTTCGATCAACACGATTGCCCAAAAACCACCATTTCCTATGAAGTCATAACCCTCCGTAATCCAACCCATGTCGACAAGAAGCGTGTTGATGGCACCATACTTCCCGAGCAGGTGGTGCAATCCAATCGCCCCAACAAAAGGCGGAAGAATGAGCGGCACGAGTACCATTGCTGAAAAAAGCCCCTTGAGTGGGAAGGTATATTTCGCTGCAAGAGTTGCAAGTGGTAATGAAATAATTAGACAGAGAATCGTCGTGCCAAGTGCAATTCCAACCGCGTTGAAAAATCCTGCACGAAGTACGGGATCTTCAAAGACCATCAATATGTGGTGTAGGGTAAACCCCCCATGTTGGCTTTCAAATCCACCCTGAATAGTAAGCCAAATCGGATAGAGTAGAAATGCTGCGAAGAACGCAAGCAGGCCAATCATGATGAGTTTTGGAGCGAGACTCCGCTGTCGCATATACGCGCAGTGTACCGTTGGGTACTGTCCCCATGGGGACAATACCCGTGGGGACAGTGCCCAAAAAAAGTAGTTGTGGAATTAGGACCAAAAGGATAGGAGGAGCAAGATATCCGAGACATCCACGTTGCCATCACCCGAAAGGTCTGCGGGGCAATCGCCTGAGCATGCGCCCCAGCCTGCAATAATGATGAGTAAATCATTAACTTCGACAATCCCATCTCCATTAAGGTCGCCCGGAACCCCGCCCTCTAGTTCTGGAAACAGCCAGCCCACACTAAAGACGCGGGAACCTGTCGCGCTATCTGAACGTGAAATGTCAAGGACATAATCTCCAGGAGCAAGGTCGCGAAGATAGAGGTGTTCCACATTGTCCACTTCGCTTTCGCTAACAACATTACCACTTGAAAACGCACTTAACCCTGCATCCCCAACAAGAGATGTTGGCTTCCCGTTGTTGTACCGCTTCAACTCTAAGTCAAGATTCGCAACTGAATATCCACCGAAACCGGCGTTTGCTTTTTGGTGCCACGTAAGAAGAATCGAGACCTCATTAGCAAGTTCTGTCAGCGTAAATCGAATGTACTTCCGTTGACCGTTTGAGATTGCGCCTGTATCCCAACCGGCGTTCGGTGCTACTTCTAAACCAGAAGGTGTTGTGCTTGAAACAAACTGTCCGCCAGTTAACACTTGGTAAGACTTGTCGATATTCGCTGTACCAACACCGAACACCGCATCAATGGGCTGGTTCGTTCTTCCACGGTTCACCCCACTTTGAATTGGGTTATTGGTCCAGCCATCTTGATGATGCCCACCCGCAAGTAAACAAGCTTTCATTGTTTCGCTAAAGGTTGCAAAAAAATTGCTTTGCGTGTTGGGATGAGATTCTCTCGTTTCTACGAGCAATGCAGTAACTGCAGAAACGATACCGGTCGCGTTACTCGTTGAGCCCTGCGTTGCAACGATGAGTGGGTATTGCATGCCGGTTTGTTCAAATCCAGCCGGTACAACACCTGATATGTGAGTGCCATCTGTCAGACCAACGCTCACGGAATTAAAACCGTACGACATCAATGCCATCGGTTCTCCACCTTCGTTTGAAGTGCCGTTGAGAATCATGATGTTATGTGTGTCAACTGACCAATCTGCTCGACATAGCGCTTGGCTATCAACAGAGTTGCTACCAAACGTTGCAATCCAACTATTGTTGAACAATTCTAAGTTACCTGGAGGTGACGAAGGATTGCTACCGCTGCCAACGTTTAAATAATTGTTTGTCGCCCATCCTTCTGCTGAATAGACATCAATTGAATCAACATCTGGCGCGATGCCCGCGTTTCCATATCCATACATTCGCTTACCTACATTTGTTGCATGATTCGAAATGCCGGTTGCTCCACTTCGAAATGTAAATGTCTTCCCTGCTATATCTGGGTCATTCACATCCGGTCCATAATGATCGCTTGCTGTGTGCGCTTCAACTTGACCAACTTGAACACCGGCTCCGGTTGGTATATTGTCAATTCCGATTCGAGCAATGAGTGCATCAAGACCGTGATCCGTACCAACATCACCCATCAAACTTGATGAATAGACAAGTGGGCTTACGAATATAAACGTATAAATAGAGTGACGTCTCAAGGAGATTCTCCAAAAACCAGAGTAACACCTTCTCTGAGCGATTCAACGTCCAATATGCAAATTGAAACAAGTTGCCTGAAAAATCGGACTAGTACGCCAACAACGTGGCTTCAATCTGAGCCAAAATGGCTTCTTCGCGAGCAACATCGCGGGTTGTCGGCATCCAAAATGAGCCTGGTACTTGTTCCCAGGGTTCTTCTGCGGGAAGCACCTGCGTTACACTTTCGCTACTTAAAGTCCACGTTCCTCTACGAATGCCCTGGGTGTATTTCCGATCGACATAAACCCACACCCGAAGCTCCAATTGCCCTTCATATGACGTTAAATCCTTCCCAATACCGGAGAGTAGGTCAGGACCACTCAATTCTTGGTCGTTAGAGCCTCTTTCTGGAAGCGTTCCAACAGGGACAAACTCAAACCTAGCACTTCTTCGTTGTAAAGAAAGTGTATTTTCAAGCCCTTGGCGAGGGGTTGATGGCTTCGGTTTCCACGGTTCCACAACACTTCCTGCAACTGCAGGATCAGTTGTTATCACCCCGCTCCTCCGGTCAAGAAGAATTGGCTTCATTCCATCATTTCCAGCAACCTCAATTGCAGCATCAAAGGTCACGGCATAGTCGGCTGAATCGAGCAATAAGAGACTTGGACCTCGTTTTTCGGTCGCACAACCGACAATTGTGGCAAGAAGGGCAATGAGTACCAGTCGCATGAGGGGTAGGATACCGATAACTGCGACAAATAATGCCTTTAAGATGCATTCTTCTTTGATTTTCCGATGGAGAAGTGTATAGTTGAATGCTAGGAGTTCGTTGCATCCGCGACCAAAAAATGACGAGAAGAGAGTTAAGAGATCTCATGGACATCTGTAGAACTATTTTGATTGCGACACTGTCACTCGTGACCTTCGCAAGTGCAATGCCACCGCGTGGTGATGGCCAGATACAAGTTCCGGCAACGGTGCATGATTTCTACCACCCCGGCTCCCAGCCTGACCCTGTTGGGTATGACTACATTACTGTGAGTCGATTCAATTGCTTGAATTGTCATCAATTCGATGATGATCAAAATCCAGATGAAGTTGTGCCTCCGTATAACAACTGGGTGACAAGCATGATGGCACAATCGGCTCGCGATCCTGTCTTTCATGCTGCGATGACCATCGCAAATCAAGATGTAAACAACTCAGGCACGCTCTGCATCCGTTGCCACATGCCGGGTGGTTTTATTCACGGTAGAGCGACACCAAGCGACGGTTCAGCATTGATTGAAGATGACTTTGACGGAGTCAGTTGTGATGTCTGTCACCGCATGGTTGACCCTATAGCGAGTGCTGCAAATCCGATCGAAGATGTTGACATTCTTGCAGATCTTGCGAATAGCGGTGACCTGCCTTGGCAACCGGGAAATGCGAGTTACATTATTGACCCACAAAGTTCAAGACGTTCCCCGATGGATGACACCGAATTCCAAAATATGCACGGCGTTGATATGTTGGAATCCCCACATCATGAAGAAGCGGCGCAATGCGGTGCCTGTCACGATTTGTCAAATCCCGTTTTTTCACTACAAGCAGATGGTACCTTTTTGCCAAACGCGATGGATGCAGCACACCCCACTGGGGATATTCACCAAATGATGCCAGAGCAACGCACCTTCAGTGAGTGGCTACACTCGTCATTTGCACAACCGGAGGGAGTCGTTTTTGAAGATGGGCGCTTTACAGATAACAACGGCGGGAATGCTGTGAACAGTTGTCAAGATTGCCACATGCCTGCAAATGCTGGTGCAATCTGTGTCTTTTGGGAAATGGAGAGCGTCGGTTTACGTGACCATGTTCCAGAGCATAGTTTTGTTGGTGCAAATAGTTGGGTTCTGGGTGCGGTGCGAAATTTGTATGACGATGACGAAACTGGTTTAAGTGCTGGAGGTATCGCCCTTGCACATACTCGAACGGAAACGCTCATGCAAAAAGCTTCTGACATGGAGTTAACACAAGAAGGGAACCAACTTGGTGTTCGAATTATAAACATGTCTGGGCACAGTTTGCCAACCGGATATCCGGAAGGAAGACGGATGTGGTTGAATGTTAAGTTCCTTGATGCAAGCGGGGCGTTGATTCAAGAGCATGGTGCGTACGATTACACCACTGCAGAGTTAACATCACACGATACCAAGGTCTATGAAATCAAAGTCGGTATGACATCTGAAATGGCAAAGTTGACTGGTTTACCGGCGGGTGTTTCGTTTCATCTTGTCTTGAACAACGAGGTTGTTTCCAACAACCGCATTCCTCCAATGGGGTTCACCAATGCTAACTTTGAATCGTTTCAATCGGGTCCTGTGAACTACACTTATGAAGATGGGCAGTATTGGGACGACACGATGTATGACATCCCTTCAGGAGCAACACAAGCCGTAGCAACTCTGTACCACCAAACAACGAGCAAGGAATATATCGAGTTTTTGCGGGATGCCAATGTAACGAATGACAAGGGTCAAATTGCGTATGACCAGTGGGTCATTGGTGGCAAGAGTGCTCCAATCGTGATGGATAGTTCCATGATTGATGTTTCAAGCAGCGAACCCGTCCTTGGCGATGTCAATGGCGACGGTGTGGTGAATGTCAGCGATTTACTTATCATG
>CAZVAE010000009.1:0-17795 GCA_964624985.1 uncultured Isosphaeraceae bacterium
GCGTTCCCGCCACCTAAACACAAACTCACGAGACCGCGAGTTGCGCTCGTTCGAATCATTTGATGAACGAGGGAGACGAGAACCCTTGTCCCTGATGCTCCGATTGGGTGTCCAAGAGCAATACCACCGCCACACAAGTTTACTTTCGATTGGGCAAGGCCTAGGTGTTGGATGTTTTGCAGCACCTGCACTGCAAAGGCCTCGTTGATTTCAATCAAATCAACATCGTCGTGAGACAGGTTGTTCCGTTGAAGGAGTTCTTCGACACCAAGCCCTGGAGCTGTAAATATCTTCTTTGGTTCTACACCTACAGTGTTGTAGTCCACAATTCTACAAAGTGGAGAGACTCCGAGAGCTTGTGCTTCTTCTTGGGTAGTCACAATGACCGCGGCGCCGCCATCGGAAATTTGTGATGCGTTTCCAGCGGTGACTGTGCCCTCTTTTGAAAATGCTGGTCGCAAGGCACCCAAACTCTCAACAGTAGAGTCGCCTCGAATACCCTCATCTTGGGTGACATCCGTTTTTTGTTTGATCTGTGTTGAAAGAAGTGGAATTGTTTCCGCTTCAAACCAGCCGGCTTCAGTGGCCGAAGTTGCTCGTTGGTGAGAAGAAGCGGCGTATTCATCTTGCGCTTCTCTTGAAACATTGTACTCATCGGCGATCCACTCAGCTGCGTTGCCCATGCCCCACCCTTCAAATGGACACGTAAGGCCATCGTGTTGCATGTGGTCAATGAGTTCACCTGGTCCAAATTTGATTCCACTGCGGATGTGGGTTAGGTGGGGAGCGCCTGACATGTTTTCCATGCCTCCAGCAACAACCGTTGAGTTGACACCAGCTCGAATAGAAGTGGCTCCCTGCATGACCGATTGAAGGCCGCTACCACAAACCTTGTTTACAGTAACAGCGGAAAGGGAATCTGATAATCCCGCTTTTAAACCCGCTTGTCTTGCTGGGTTTTGACCCAGTCCAGCCTGTAGCACGCATCCCATGATGCATTCGTCGATTCTGTTTGGTTCAATTTTGGCGTCTTGCAGAGCTGCTTCGATCGCCCAAGCGCCAAGTTGGGGTGCGGGAACTCTTGCAAGTCCTCCTAAGAAGCGACCAACTGGAGTCCTTCGAGCTGCAATAATGACGGGCTGTTTTTCTTGTTGTGTCATACAGTAGTTCTCTTCTTCCAAGGAAAGGGTAGAATGCCCTCTTCGATGGTTGGTGTAAAGGCACCATCCTAATCGAAATTTGCCTTTCGGGGACATTGACGTATGGAAAAGCGCTGGACTCAAGACAACCTGACAAGCCTGCAGAGCAACATCCTCGCTGAGGAGCAAAAACACCCTGGTGCAACAGGTGAATTCAGCTGGATACTGTCTGCGATCGCTCTTGCTACAAAAGCGATAGGAAACAAGGTTCGGTGTGCGCGGATTCAGGATGTCATTGGGGAGGCAGGGAATGAAAATGTCCAAGGAGAAATACAGCAAAAACTCGATGTCATCTCAAACGAGATCATATTGCGCTGTTTAGGAGACCGAGATAACATTGGGGTTTTAGCAAGTGAAGAAAACGAAACACCGTTTTTGTTACGACGAAGAGATGAGGGTGGTAAATACGCGGTTTTGTTTGACCCGCTCGACGGATCTTCAAACATTGACTCCTCGGTGGGGGTTGGTACCATTTTTAGTGTGCTTCGGTTGGGTGATGAGGGCTCCAGAGAGGAGGCGATGTTGCAGCGTGGCGCTAAACAGGTTGCCGCGGGGTATGTGTTGTATGGCTCTTCAACCGTACTCGTGTTAACGACCGGTAACGGTGTTGACATGTTTGTGTTGGACCAATCGATTGGGTCCTTTGTTCTTGTCGAAAAACAATTACAGATCCCAGAGGGTAATCATACGTACTCAATAAACGAGGCGTATACAAAGCGGTTTGAAAATGAGATTCAACATTATCTGAGCTGGGCACATGAACATGAGTATTCAAGCAGGTACATTGGCTCTATGGTCGCCGATGTGCACCGCATACTTCTAAAGGGTGGAGTCTTTCTATATCCACCAACAGCAGATAATCCAGAAGGCAAACTCCGCCTTATGTATGAGGCGAATCCCATGGCAATGATCATTGAGCAGGCCGGAGGCAAGGCATTTGCTCGTGGGAATAGAATTTTAGATATTGAACCAAGTGGATTACACCAAAGAGTAAGTGTAGTGCTGGGGTCTTCCGATCAGGTTGACGCAGTACTCGCACATTTTTCATGACAACATCAACTGAAACAAACGTACAATTATTTAAAAACACAAATCAGGCACTGGGAATAGGACGATTTGCTGTCGATTTTATGTCTGGTGATTTGGGCGATCCTGCACAGGAGGTACTTGATCGAACGGCACTGTTTTTCACAGATGCCGTGTTGTGTGGACTCTCGGCAGTTGCAGTAAAGACGAACGCGCCAACCGTTCTTCGAAATGAAGCGCTCTCTTTTTCTTGCGATGGTGGTGCGACTGTTTTTGGATCAAATATATCGGTTGCGCCCGAAAAGGCAATCCTTGCAAACTGTGCGGCAGTTCGCGAGTGGGACTCAAACGGAACGAACTTTGGGTACAACCCAGAACTTGGACATACGGCAGGAGAATTTGGACACAACGATTTTTATGGCGTGCCTATTGCGGCCGCGCAGGTCATGGGTCTTGATGGCAAGACCGCCCTACGGGGAATGGTGTTGTTGGATGAAATTCGCGGTCGGCTTGCAGAGGTCTTTAGTTTAAAAACATATAAGATAGACCACGTGGTTCACGGTGCCGTTGCGTCTGCTGCCGTGTATGGTGCCATGTGCGGGGCCACGCCGGAACAGATTGAATCCGCGATTGGGATGTGTGTTGCGCATTTTGTGCCTTGGAGAGCCATACGCGCGGGCAAACAGTTGTCAGATTCGAAGGGGTCATCTGCTGCTATAAGCACAGAGGTCGCAATCGTCTCAATGAAGCGGGCAATGAATGGGTTTATGGGTCCACGGGATATTTTTAGGAACCCCGAGTCACTCTTTAGACAGTTTGAACACACTGGTGGCGATTCTCCGTTTGATTTGATTCTTTCTCATAGTGGATCTGATTTTGCGGTCATGGGAATGCATTTTAAGATTGGTCTTTATGAACACCAGTCCGCTGGTGCTTTGCAGGGGTTGTTGAATTTAATCGCTGACCATCGAGATATCGCTTCGAACATCGACAATATTGACACCATTATGATTACAGCGTACGAACCTGCGTTTGGCATCATTGGCGACCCCGCGAAAAGGAGTCCCAAAACTAGACAGTCTGCTGACCACTCGATGGTCTATATCGTCTCAACAATGTTGCGAAAGGCGGGTGAATTGGTTTCGGACAACGGCAATAACTGTTTTGATTCTTCAAATGATGATGTCTGGAAGCGGTTGATGTTAACGCCATACGATTTTGATGTAGGGGCCATTCAAAATGAGACAACACAATCTATCATGGAGCGGGTGTTCTTTGAACATGGTGGCCCTGAGTATGATGAAAAGTACCCAGATGGTATACCAACCTCCGTTAACATCACGATGAGGGGCGGGGATGTTTATGATAGTGGGTTGATTATGTACCCATCGGGTCACGCCAGAAATGAGACATGTAATCTAGAAGATATTCTTCATTCCAAGTTTGAATTGCTTGGAGAGATTGCAATGGATGACCCAGCGCCACTTATTGAAACATGCCGCTCGATTAATTCACTTGACAGAGAAGGTATTCGAACAATATGGGATATTGAGTTGGCCGACAGACCAGTGTATAAAGATTAACTGGGCAACAAGTGTTCGATAAGGTCAACTATTCCTTTGCCTTGAGTAGCAACTGTTTCATAAATCTCACGCCCAGATGCTATATCCAATAGTTCCCGAACCAATGCACTCTCGCCATCGTGGTCTGCCTTGTTGACAATGAACGTGTCTGCAATTTCTAAAATACCCGCCTTGTCCATTTGAACAGAATCGCCCATTCCTGGAACAAGAACAACGATTGTCTTATCAACGACTTCGCGTATTGCAACGTCGTTTTGGCCTGCACCAACTGTTTCAACAAAAACGTCATCAAAACCTGCGCCACCAATGAGTTCGAGGATGACTGGTAGCGTGGAGTAGTCTTCGCCGACCCTTGCTAAGCTCCTGTAAAAAACATGTTCGTCAACCGTGTTGAAGTCGACTCGAAGACGGTCTCCGAGTAAAGCACCGCTGCATATTGGACTCATCGGGTCGTATGCAATAATCGCCATGTTTCTGCCTGATCGCACAAGCTCTGCCGCCATTGCTGCAGTAAGCGTAGACTTGCCCGCTCCTGGCGAGCCAGTAAGTCCTATTACTCTGTTGGGGCGACGTTTCGGCGCCTGTACTTCATTCCCTTGTTCAATCAGACTGATGTTGCGAGCGAGAGTCGCTATGGGGCTTGCGGTATCTTCTGGTAGGGGTGTATGTGGGGTCGTTGCTGATTTGACCGCCTCTACAATATCGAGCATGCTGGTGCCGGTGTGGTATACACCCCGAACCCCGCTGTCTAAAAGAGTTTGGATATCTTCTTGTGGAATAATCCCGCCCACATCGACTGTAAGATTGGGCCTACCTACGTTGACCAACTCTTCCATAAGGCGGGGAACCAGCACGAGGTGTGAGTTGCTCATCATTGAACATGCAATCATGTCCACATCTTCATCTCTTGCGGAAATAGCGAGACTTCGGGGAGTTTGCCAGAGACCAGAATAAATGACGTGAATTCCGCTATCTCGTAATGCCCTCGCGATTAGTTTTACACCCCGATCATGTCCATCTAATCCCATTTTCCCAAGTAAAACTCGCGGTCGGTGGGGTAATTCTTGACATCGATCAATCTTTTCGAGTTGGGTCGTTGGTTCTGTCGTTGGAGAAGTCATAACCTGTACATGATATCACGAGTAATTGGTCGTTATTGCTTGTATGGTACGCGTCTAGATGAGTACAAGCCCGCAGCAATCGATCAAAGAGGCACTTCAACGCGCTTTTGGAACAGTTCTGGATTTGCCGTGGGATGACATTGATCCAATACTGCGAAAATCGCAAAACCCAGAGCACGGGGACTATCAATCCAATGGGGCAATGGGGCTTGGGAAGAAACTTGGCCACAACCCCCGCGAACTGGCTGAACATGTACTCAAAGAAGTTGATTTTGGTCCCATTGTGGAATCTTCAGAAGTTGCTGGGCCAGGGTTCATTAATATTCGCTTAACAAATGACGCCATTGTTGACATGTTAGAACAGATGGGTGGTGATGATTTGGGTGTGAAGCCCGACAAAGATACGCACCCGGTTGCAATTGATCTTTGTGGCGTCAATGTGGCGAAAAAGTTACATGTTGGACACCTAAGGGCAACGATTATTGGTGATACCCTTGCACGTTTGTATGAGCGGCTGGGCAGAACGGTTTATCGTGAAAATCACCTTGGTGATTGGGGGCTTCCCATTGCCATGGTTCTTGAACGAATTCTTTCGTTGGGGGTTAACCTTGATACATTGCAACTTAATGATTTAAACATTGCTTACAAAGATGCACAATTGGGTGCCAAGGACGATGTGCGTGGTCTGGATGTTGCGCAGAAAAGGGATGCTGGCCCCCACCGTCACATTGAACTAGAAGAGCAAAACAAAGGTGCGTTAGAGGCGCAGGCCGCAGCAAAAAAAGTGTTAAACGCTCTTCAGCAGGGCGATAGAGAACTTGTTTCCCAGTGGAATAAACTTATTGAATGCACGATGCGTTCTGTATTTACCTCTCTTAATTTGTTGAATGTAAAGATAGGTCCTGAACACAGTCGCGGTGAATCTTTTTATAAAGATCAGCTTGGTGTTTGTGTTCAAGAGTTTAAAGAAAGGGGCCTTGCCGAAGAGGATGATGGGGCAACCGTCGTTCGCTTTGAAAACAGAAAGCGCCCCATGTTGATTCAAAAATCTGATGGTGGATATTTATACGCAACAACAGATCTGGCTGCCATAAAATTTCGAACTCAAGAGTTGGGGGCGGATCGGGTCATCTATGTTGTTGATGCGAGGCAACGCGATCATTTTAAAGATTTATTTGACGCCGCTACGTTGATTGGTTGGAATAAAACTCCGGACGGTGCTGACATTGAGTTTGTGCACATCCCGTTTGGTTCTGTGTTGGGGGAGGATAAGAAACCGTTGAAAACACGGAGCGGCTCAAATGTTTCTCTTGAGTCGTTGTTGCGAGAAGCAATTGAACGTGGGGTTTCTGAAGTGTTCGAAAGGGCGGAAAACCCCAGTTCTCCAACGCACAACATGTCAAAGGATGAACTTAAAACAATCGGGCGGCAAATTGGCATCGGTGCGATTAAGTATGCTGACTTGTCTAACGATCTGGTTCGAGATTATGTGTTTGATATGGACAGAATGGTCGCGTTTGAGGGAAACACTGGACCATACATTCAGTATGCGGCGGCTCGTATTCGCTCTCTCATTCGAAAGGGGGGTGGCGATGTATCTGGTTCAATAGAGCTACAAGAACCACAAGAAAGGGCACTTGGATTGCAATTATTACAGTACAACTCCGTTTTGCAAAGTACCGTGCAACATCTTGAACCACATCGTTTATGCACTTGGTTATTTGAACTTACCGAGTCATTTAACTCATTTTACCAAACGTGCCCCGTTCTAAAGGTGGACGATTCCGATGTTCGTCAATCTAGGCTCCAACTCTCGGCGCTCACTGGTCGTGTTATTGAAGATGGGCTGAGTGTCCTTGGTATAGAATCTCCAGAACAAATGTAAAGAAAAATAAAATGAATACAGAGATTAAAGAACAGAAGATTTACTTATCAAAACTTTTTTATGTTGGGTCGGTTTTACTTATTGCCGCCTTTGTTTTTGCGTTCTTACTTGCTGGTACAAAGTTGGGTGTATTTAAAACGGCTCCTGGTTGTGGTGTGGGTAGCGGTTGTGATGCCGTCACAAATGGACCGTGGGGTTCTATTCCTGTGCTTCTTTGGCCAATATCTTTTGTTGGTCTTGCGTGGTTTGCCGCCCTCTTTTGGGGGTGGGTTTCTGGTAGCCGCGGGCGATCGGGTTACTTGTGGATTGTTCGTGTCGGTGTCCTCGCTTCGGTTGGCTTCTTTTTGATCATGTTGGGTATTGGTCACTTTTGTAAATGGTGTGCCTTTGCACACCTTTGCAACCTTCTGTTTTGGGTTGTGGCTGAGATAGAATCAAGGCGATCGAAAACTGATAGCTGTAAGAAGGGTTGTCCTTTGGCGCCTTTTGTTCTTGTGTTTGTTTTTGTTTCGGCGCTGCTGTGGATTGTTCAGTTTATTGTTTCTTCTGCACAGGAAAAACATGACCTGGAGTCAGGTAAACAAAATATTGAAGATGTCATCCAAGGGGGCAGTGATTCGTCAACGCTACAACTCCTTGAAGCGAGGCACAGAATTGGCCCTGAGGATGCACCTGTACAGGTTGTTATTTTTACTGATTACCAGTGTCCGGATTGTAAACGAATAGAGGGCCAACTTGCTGATATTGTGGCGAGGAGAGATGATGTTTCTGTTTCGGTAAAACACTTCCCAATGTGTTATGAGTGCAATGATAATATTGGAACCTTCAAGTTGCATGCGAATGCGTGTTGGGCGGCGAGGGCCGCAGAGGCTGCGGAGATTGTTGGTGGCGAAGAGGGGTGGGAAAAAATGCATACCTGGCTCTTCGAACAAGAAGGAAGATTTACTGATGCAACATTTCCTGCTGACTTAGAATCGCTTGGTTTTGATCCTCAATATTTTATTCCTGCAATGATGGGCGAAGAAACGATGAGTCGGGTGAAGGGTGATGCGGATGATGGTTTTGCCCTTGGGTTGTATTTCACGCCAATGGTATTCATTAATGGTGTTGAATATCTGTGGTACTACGGCGGTCAAGAATCTTTGGATTCGTTAATCAACCGTGTTGCTGCGAATGTTGTGAACAGTGGAACCGAGATTGTTCAGCCCCCAAGTGCAAGTGAAAAACTTGTGGAAGATTGGCGGCGAGGAAGGGATATTGTACCGCGAGACAACCCTGAACTCGCGTGGTCCGGAGATGGTTCTGTAGAGGTGGTGGTTTGGGGTGATTATCAGGCACCCCTGAGTAGGGAACTAGATAGTGAAATTCAAAAGTTGCTCGACGCAGAAAACTCTTCTGTTACATATGCGTTCAGACATTTCCCGATTGACGAATCGTGTAACGCGGGTATTTCAAATATGCCCACAAAGTACGATGGTTCTTGTACCCTTGCAAAACTTGTTGAGGCGGTTTACGTTCTTGCCGGCAATGAACAGCGGTGGGAAATGCATGATTGGATTCTCCAACAACCAAAGCCCGTAAGTTTAGTGCTCGCAAAACAAC
Organism: uncultured Isosphaeraceae bacterium; assembly: GCA_964624985.1. GTDB lineage: Bacteria > Planctomycetota > Phycisphaerae > Phycisphaerales > SM1A02. Next base: position 8,417 of record CAZVAE010000009.1, read on the forward strand.
ATGCAATCGCGCTCTCTGGTGTTGACAGGGGGGTGTTTGATGCGGTTCTTGTGGGAATGGAAGTAAACAACAGGATGCGGTTAGATATTTTGTCAAAAAATATGGTTTGGCGAAAGAGTATTCCGGTCATCACAATCGATGGTCGCTATCTTCCCCGCTGGAGAAGTGATGATGTTCCGGCGTCTGTGTTGTTTCAGCGGATACTTGAAGTTGTTGAAGAAGAGGGGACGAGTAAATAAATCTTTCCTTTTGATGCGTATGCGTTGGGGAAGCCGCATACAAGGATCTCGCCTGACGGTGTCTCGCTGAACGAAGAAATCGCAAGGGGGGTCTTTTTTGCAATCTGTGTTTCAGTGTAGGTTCCATCCTCATTTTGTGAAAGCGACCAAATCCGTTCACTCAAATAGTCGCCATACAAATAAGAGCCAACCAGATCCGGTATTTTTGTTCCCCGATACACATAACCGCCTGTTATTGAGCCACCCTTGCGTCGACCATACTCGTGGACTGGGTCAACCATTTCTGGATCCTTTGGATCGTCATTATGGAAGTCATGTAAACCCTCTCTTACATTCCATCCATAGTTTTTTCCCGCTTCTAGGATATCAATCTCTTCCCAGGAATTCTGCCCAACGTCACCTGTCCAAAGCATTCCTGTTTCTCGATCGAAGCTCATCCTCCATGGATTTCGTAGTCCCCAAGACCAAATTTCTTCTCTCGCATCTTTTTGACCCACGAGGGGGTTGTCTGGTGGAATAATATAGGGGGATTGTTTTGTGGAATCACTTTCAAGAACGCTACTGTTGACATCAATCCGAATTACTGTTCCAAGAAGCGTGTTTTTGTTCTGCCCATTGTTATATGGATCGTTCGCTGCTCCGCCGTCACCTATGCCCAAATACAAATAACCGTCTGGTCCAAACAGGACAGTTCCACCGTTGTGGTTTCCCCATGGTTGCGGAACTTCTAGAACAATCTCTTCCGAAGAACTCTTGATTGTTGTTTCATCTACCTCTTTTGTGAATTTCGAAAGCACGCCGCGTCTGGGCTTTTGTGCTGTGTACCAAACATACAGCTCCCCGTTTTCTTTATAGTTTGGGTGGAACACAAGGGAGAGAAGGCCCTCTTCATCGTGTTTAGATCCTACTCGGTCTTCAATATCTAAGAACACCGATTTCTTTTTCGTCTCGCGATTCATGTTGGCCGCCTGAACAACACCTTTTTTTTCAACCACATACATCGTGTCGTTCTCTATGCCGTTGAATAAAACTTGCATTGGCTCATCAAATATCAACGATTTGTGTACTGGTTCAAACTGAACTTTTGGAGAAGAAATAGATGTGATGATCAGAATTATTTGAGTGATATACATGGTGGCATGGTATCAGGGTTGTGTGAACCAGAAATGTGTATGTCTCCTTGTTTTGTAATGGTGGAGGTGATTGTCCCATCAACTGCCGTAACAAAACGTGTTGTTTTAGTGGGTATTGACCATTGATCTTTGGCGTGTCGTGTAATGTTGGTCGATTGAAGAACTGCAAGTGGTGAGGCGATGTCGATTAACTGTTGTGCTTCGGTGCTCCACTCGCCGTGGTGGGGCAGCTCGATGATGTCTGCGTCTACCGAGCAATCAATAAGCATTTGTATTCGCTCTTTATCTATGTCCCCTGTAAACAAAATTTTCTTTCCGTGGGTTTGAACCGACAGTACAAAAGATGACGCGTTTGATGAAATGTATGGCGCGTGTTTCTTGGGGGATAGAACCGTGATGTTGATTTCCCCAGCGATGAAACTGCAGCCCGAGCTGCTTGTTTGAACACATACACCACGTTCTTCCGCTACTTCCAAAATGTATTTAAGCGGAGCGGTTTGGTTATTCATTGTTTGGTGTGGAACAATAATTTTTTTTGTTTCAAACGCATGAATGACATCAAGAATGCCAACAAGGTGATCGAGGTCGGCGTGAGTTACAAAAAGAGCATCTATCTTGCGGACGCCAAGTGTGGATAGTGTGGGAACGATGGTCTTTGACCCAACATCATAATTGGTTCTTGATCCGGCATCTATAACAACAGTGTGGTGCTCTTGTTGGATAATGTGACAAGTACCGTGATGAACATGTATTGTTGTAATTGTTGTTGTTGGGTTTTTGGGGTTGTATGCCAGGGTGGCAATAATTGCTGGCGCGGAAAACCATAGCCATTTTCTTTTCCTTCTTAACGATGACCAACAGATAAACCATCCCAATATTACTGTTGATTCGAGCCACGTTGTATAGGTGTTTGAAAAGTGGGCGTGTGGTATCGCCCCAAAGAACGTTGACATGTTTAGAAGAAACGAGAGCGATAACTTGAATGTCATTTGGGCTAGCGAGCCGATTGTTGTAATCAGCAATAAAACAGCAGGAATGCTTGAAACCAAGCCACTTGGGGATGTTGATCCGAACAGGTGTGCAGTCATTGGTGTAGCGACGCACCACGCGCAAAATCCAACAAGCCAAATTTGTATTGTTTTTCGCGCGAAAAGTGTTTTTATTTTTGCGTTTGGATCGCCCGGACCCAGTGTGGACCAAGTGATTTGTGGTAGAAGCACACAAAGTGCCGACACCACTAAAAATGATAGTTGGAACGATGTTGTCGACCCCGCCTTTGGGTTAATGACCAGGGTGATTATTGCAACACTTCCCAAAATACCGGTTGAGTTACACCTTAATCGAGTACAACTAATCGTGGCTAGGCATATTGCAAACAGCATGGCGCGAACAACTGGCGCCCGCAATTCGATTACACAACAAAGAAGGGCAATTGTGGTTGTGGTGGTCAATATCTTGAGGGTGTTTCCTAAATTTTTTGGAACAACCAACATATTTGTTATTAAAAGCACAATGGCGATATGTAGACCGCTTATCGCGAGAATGTGTGCCATTCCTGCTTTTTGGAATTTCAAAAACATATGGCTCCATTCTGATTCTCGTACGCCAAAAAACAGGGCACTAGCAAGTGTTCTCTCTGATTTATCGAGGCCAGTCGTCAATCTGTTTAGTAACGTCGTTTGAAATCGTTCTTCTATCAATTGAGCACCTTGGGGCGAAGAAATTTGTGTATCTGTTGTAAACAGAACCATTTGGTTTGCGTTTTTTGACGATTCTCTTAGCCATCCAACAATGTTCACCCTGTTTCCTTTTTTGATATCCGTTTCACCGTTGCAAAAAACAGTTATTTGTTGGTGTTCCAACCATCTTGAGCCCTCGGGTGTGGCGGAAACTAAAAAAACAGCCAGGTCTTCTCTTGAATCGAAACGCCTCATCTGTCCTTGGGTTCGTCGAGTTATTGAGGGTGTTGATAAAACTTGGCAATCAAGGGCGCAGATATCATTTCTACTAACGATTGACCATGGTGTGCGTTGGGTTGGCTGGGAAGAGAGGAATAGAAACAGGCAGAACAATCCAAAATATAGTGTGTACCGCATATATCTTGGTTGAAGTAAAAATAGCCCAGCTACGAGTGGTGTTATTCCTAACAGAATCGCTAGTAGGCCAACGTTTTTTATCTGTGTTGTATATGAACCAAGATATGATCCAAGTGTGGCGACGAGTCCAGCGCTTGCAAGTGGTGACCACATAATTGGCGGGGGGTTAATCTTGAGCTGCACCTTCATACTGGGTGCGTATTTTTAGTTAAATCTAAACGACCACCTAAAAGTGTGTCTTTATTCTTTTGACTGATATTTCTCAGCCCCAGTTCAGATGTTCCCGATGTACACTTTGCGTGTGGAATCTATTGTTGGACAACGCCGCGCTATTGACTCACTGCTTCGGGCAACTGAAGGGGGAAGGCGACATCATGCGTGGATTTTTTCGGGTCCATTTGGAGTTGGTAAATACACAACAGCGATTGAGTTTGCAAAAACTCTCCTGTGTGAAGGTTCGTTTACTGGTGATACGAACCCCGACCTTCATGTTATCAAGAAAGAAGATGTTGTTTGGTCTAACAACCCCGCGCTTAAGCGCCGAAAGCAAACAAACATTCCCCTTGATCTTCTTCGTGAACGGATGATTGGCGGGGTAACTTCAGATGGTAAGCAGCATGATGCTCTTGTATATAAGACGGCGGTGCGGAGTAAGGAAAAGGTGTTTATCATCGACGAGGCTGAGCTGCTTGATGAGGCTGGTCAAAACGCGTTGCTAAAAACTCTTGAAGAGCCCCCGCTTGGAACAACAGTTATTCTTGTAACGTCTCGAGAAGACTTGCTCTTGCCTACTATTGTTAGTCGGTGCAATGCCGTACCGTTCGCTCCACTAAGCGACGATGAGATGCGGAATTGGGTGAGTGATCTGGATTTTAAATGTAGCCCGTCCGAACTTTCTTGGGCAGTTTCGTTTTCATCTGGATCCCCTGGGCTTCTAATAGAATCTGTTGATTCTGGTTTACCCGTGTTGGCTGAAGAGTTGGCGGACTTCTTGTTATGTAAAAAAAATCAGAGTTATGTGGATGTCTCTGCCACGCTTATCTCGTTTGTTGAATCAAATGTGACCAGGTGGACAAAAGAAAATCCTAATGCCAGTAAAGAGTCGGCGAACCGAAGGGCAGTGAACTTGGTGTTGCTGTTGTTTGGGTCGGCCGCAAGATCACATATTAGGAGGGGTGTGAATATGGATTCTGTCAACGTTTCGCCGGATGGTGGTGTTGGTGTCTCGCTTGCTGGACTTCTTGTTGATATAGAAAGGGAGCTTTCAACAAATATCTCTGTGAAAGTTTTATTAGAATCACTTGCAGCAAGGTGGTCTAGTTTGTCTGTGGGTGATGCGGTGTTTATGCCGTAGTTGATGTTGTTTTGGTTGCCGAACCAAAACCACCCGTTTTGGTGGCTGTTCTGTTTGATGTATATAAGAGCAGTCCCGCGCCACACACGACCATTAACACGCTTAACAATTGGCCTCTTGATAATCCAACAATGATACTTATGCCTTCATCGGGCTGTCTAAACATTTCTGTTGCGATTCTGGCGACCCCATATAAAAGCAGAAAACTGCTCGCAACAATGCCTGGTTTTTTGGGTGTCCACCAAACAACTATTAAAGCGAAAAGTAAAAACGGTCCCTCTGCTATTGCTTGAAAAAGTTGGGATGGATACCACGCTGTTAAGAGGGGTTGTACAGATTCGACAACAGCGGCGTTTCCGGATTGGAGTTCCTGTACTAGAGATTGATAAAAGGATTCACTTCCAATCGTTGATGTTCTAAAATTTTCTAGCTCAATCAACTTTTCTTGGTATACGATTGGTTGTTGAAGCCAAACTTCGGTGATTTCTGTTGGGTATTTAACCGACCACGATGGAGGGTTTAGTTGCTTCGTTGGTGGTAGGGCCCTGCCCCAAAGTTCAGCGTTGATAAAGTTGGCTATTCTTCCAAAAAACAATCCTGGTGTAGCGAAGATGGCGCTGATATCAAATAGGTGTAGAATTGAAATATTGTTTTTTCTTCCCCAGAGAACAAACGCTACAGCAACTCCAACCATTCCGCCGTGGCTTGCCATCCCTCCATCTTGAATAGCCAGCAATTTCCAAAATGGAAAATCGGATGTAAATGTATAGAGTAAAGAGGGGGTATAAAACAAACAGTATCCAAGTCGGCCGCCTATCAGGACACCTAAAACACCGGCGAAGATAAAGTCTCCCGCTCTATTTGTTGGGATTAAGGACAGTTTTCGTTGGCCCTTCCAGCGTATTCCTGCCCACGCAACTAAAAAGCCAACAATATAGGCAAGACCATACCAACGAAGGCCAATCGATTCTGTAAATTGAATGGCAAAAGGGTCGAGTTGGTGTAAGTAAGAGTGATCAACCATTGTTGAAATAGTACCCTGCTTTGTGGTTGTATATTTGCAACACCCTCCACTAGAGTATCATTCTTACACCATGTCTGAACCCGATCTCCTCATTGCTTCGATTGCAAAGTTAAAAGATGGTGGAACGCTCTCATCATTAGAAATGGAGGGGGTTTTTCGAACAATTATGTCGGGTAACGCGTCTGATGGGTTTATTGGTGCCTTTTTGGGCATCCTTGCTACAAGGGTTCCAACACACGAGGAGTTGCTTGGGGCTGCTATTGTGATGCGCGAGTGTGTTACAGGTGTTCGTTTTCCTAACGCAAATGCTTTGTTGGATACTTGTGGAACTGGTGGTGCTCCAAAGACTTTTAATGTTTCTACTGCTGCGAGTGTTGTCGTGGCTGCAAGTGGTGTTCGGGTCGCAAAACATGGGAACAAATCCAGAACAGGTCGAGGGTCTGCTGAAGTATTAGAAGCGCTGGGGATACAAATCAACATTGATCACGAGTTGCAAACAAAGTGCCTTGAAGAAGTGGGGATATGTTTTTGTTTCGCACCGAACCACCATAAATCAGTTGCGCATGTTATGCCCGTTCGAAGGGCGCTTAAATTTCCAACTATATTTAATCTTCTTGGACCACTAACAAACCCATGTTCGGCTGGCCGACAGCTGCTCGGTGTGTGGGAGCAACGGTATGTAGAACCTGTGGCCCACGCACTTCATTCGTTAGGAACTGTTAAATCAGCGGTGGTGCATTCAGAAGATGGTTTGGATGAAATATCAATAGCTTCTCCTTCACATCTGAGTATTGTTCATGGTGGAACTATACAAAAGAAAATAATCTCTCCAGAAGAATTTGGTCTTCACACACACCAACTTTCAGAAGTAACAGCAACATCATTAGACGCAGCAACAGAGATGTTTATTCAAAGCATGACTCCTACTCATATAAGCGCTTCGAAGGATATGCTCTTGATGAGCGCTGGCACATCGCTCTATCTTGCTGATCAAACTGAGACAATAAAAGAGGGGGTTGAAGTTGCGAAAGAAACGATTGAGAGGGGTTTAGCAATGCGAACCCTTCAGGATTGGATCGAGATTACAAACACCCACACCCCATCCACAGGGTGAATGAAACAACAAAACAGTTATAACACTCGCCTTCGTAGTAATTATGGTTGTTCGTTTGTGGATAAACCAACAACAAACACATAACATGTTATTAAAAAACCACTTATGCACCAAAAAACCTTGAACAACCTGTTGTTTGTGTTGTCAAAAACTGAAGCGAACCCCTACTAACAAACAAAAACTGACCAAAAGGTAATAAAAGTTAGGGCACTACACAAACGCGACGATACACCCACCCACGAGTTATCCACAACTATGTTTTGAGTTTAGACCCCTAGTTTGTCCGATAATTGGCCCTCTAAACGACCAATTTCTCGTTGAAAATCTGTGTCTATCTCCCTCTTTTGGTCAATTGATTTGATTGCGTGCATCACGGTCGTGTGATCTCTACCACCAAAATATCCACCAATCTCCTCGAGACTAAACCTGGTGTGTTTTCGAGAAAGCCACATTCCCACCTGTCTAGGAATGGTAATAGACTTGTGCCTTCTCTTTGAAAGAAGGTCTGAAAGTTTTAAGTCATAAAAACCAGAAATAGAATCTAGAATATCTTGAATCGAAATGTTTTTTGGCGCGTCTCCCCTCTTTTTACCACCAATTATCCGTTTTGCGAGATCAAGGGTGATTGTTGAGCCATCCAACACCGCAACACTCTGCAAACCTGTGATTGCACCCTCAAGTTGCCTAATGTTTGAATCAAGGTGCGAGGCAACGTAGGTTGCAACATCGTCGGGAATATCGATTTGGCGTATAGCCGCCTTCTTTTTAATGATTGCAACACGCGTGTCGAATCCGGGTGGGTCGACACACGCAACAAGACCACAACTAAACCGGCTAATCAACCGCTCTTCAAGGTGTGGAATCTCGCCGGGGGGGGCATCAGAACTAATCACAATTTGTTTTCCAGACTGGAACAACGTGTTAAACGTGTGAAAGAATTCCTCCTGGGTTTGGTCTCTTTTTGATAGGTCGTGAATATCGTCAATCACCAACATATCAAACGCCCGAAACTTGTGCCTAAACATCGACATTTCACCAGCCTGTACCGCTTCAAGAAACTGAGTCATAAATCCATTGCACGAGACATAATAGATTCGCATAGACGCATGATTACGCATCGCTGTCTGACAAATAGATTGTAACAAATGAGTTTTACCGAGACCAACACCGCCATGTATGAATAATGGGTTATACGCTTGTCCCGGCTTGCTTGACACAGCCACTGCGGCGGCGTGCGCCAACCTGTTGCCCGGACCAATAACAAAATTATCAAAGTTGTAATCAGGGCTGATTAACATATCCTCCTCAACACTTTCCAACGAAAGCACAGAGCCTTTGGTGTGTCGAGACTTCTCGGCACGTTGTGCACCCCTAGCACTGTTCGAGGTGATATCACCAGAAACCACAACAGACTCAGATCGATCCCCCTCACTGTTTCCTATAAAACGAACACCAAGCAAATGTCCTGTTGCTGATTGTGCGGCTTCTGCAAATTGCTGAACACAACACCGTTGCAAATATTTAAGCTGTACCGGCTCATGAATCTGAATCAAAAGGGCGCCATCAACAATTCCAGCCACCCTGATATCTTCAAACCACCTTCGACACATTGTTGGGTGATCATTCCGCAACCGCCGTAAAAGCTCTACCTTTAATTGTTGTTTGTCTAATTGGTTGCTTTTCATAATATCACCGATAAAACGATATAACTCGTTATCACAACACCCCCAGCATCCGTGCAGATTGCGAGAACGCTGAATGTAAGTCCTATGGACCTATTCGTCAAGGGCCTTGTTCCCGTCCCCACAATCTTCTCGTTGTTTTTCATATCTCAACCTATTCGTTCGATGATCCATTAACAAATGTAGGCGGTGTGATTCATCACAACCAACACGCTCATCAATCGCGTTTTTAATCTGTTCTAGACTTGTCCTTCTGCTTGTATGCACAATAACAACATGTTCCGCCTTCCACACCTGTAACAAATCAGCAATATCATCAATATGAAGATGTTTACCCGCAGCCGCGCGGCCTTTGTGATTGGACTCAAAAAAAGTACACTCAGTAATAACAATTGGAGCGTTCACAAACTCTGGTCTATATAAATGGCTTCCAATCTGAGTATCACCCGTGCACGCGACAAGAGGAATCTTAAATGTTTGAGTAATATTTTCTCCACACTCTTTGAGTTCTCGAAGTTTTTGTTGCGGCTGATCTTGATACTTTTCCAACAATTTTTTTCTATGTTCAAGCACTACATAAGAGAGTGAAGGAACCGTGTGCTTCGCCTCAATTGCCTTCAACACAATGTTTGGTTTAATCTCAAACTCACCATCCGGCTTGATGGGAATAATGTTGTGCGGCGTGTGCTGTCTTTCAAGATCTACCCACCCACCCATCATTGACTGAATGTCTCCCG
>CAZVAE010000009.1:17805-18089 GCA_964624985.1 uncultured Isosphaeraceae bacterium
CAATTTTCTGGAATACTCGCTGGCTAAAATAATACGGAAGACCAGCAATGTGGTCCATATGTCCGTGTGTGATAGCAACATATGGCGACGCCAATATTGGCTTTGGACACAACCCAACATCAAATGCAATATCTAACTCAGGAATATGTATTGCAGTCTGTTCTCCGGCAATACTTACACCTTGAACACGGTAGGGTGGCAGGTACAAAAACCCAACCTGACCTGACCTTGGGGGCCTTTTCGGTAACATCATAAAACTCCACCTAACGTCCACCCAGATGGAC
>CAZVAE010000009.1:18099-18349 GCA_964624985.1 uncultured Isosphaeraceae bacterium
AATTCCGCCAGAGGATTCGAACCCCTGTTCCCAAAGAGCCAAACGCCCTTTAGTGCCCTAACCAATAGACGAACGGGACAAGCAACACAAAAATAAGCACCACGCTTACGCCGGCTGCGGAACCATAATACCAGAACAGGAGCCCTAAATGTGCTTCTTCAACTGTGTTGCAAGGGCACAAAGTTGTGCGGATGCCCCTGTGTCAAATGACCCAAGTATTGACTGAATGGCATCATCGACGAGTGAGTCT
>CAZVAE010000010.1:0-11281 GCA_964624985.1 uncultured Isosphaeraceae bacterium
ACTTGCACTAAAAAATACATAACTACGTTTTGTATTTGGCTTTATGGTCTGTTAGAGGTACTCGTGGTCGATTTGCCTCTACTGCATTCAGTGGTTCACATTCATGTCCTGTTGCCGCATGACGCTCAGCAAGGTGTTGGTAGATACGAGTACCTTCACCCTTCCATTCTATTTCGTTTGGTGAAAGATCTTTCATGACTTTCGCGGGACATCCAGCAACGACGACATTGTCTGGGACTTCCATCCCCGCTTTTACGAATGCCATTGCTGCGACAAAACTATTTTCCCCAATCACTGCACCATCCATCACAACAGCATTCATACCAACCATCGCATTTTTCTTGATGGTACAACCATGCAATACCGCTCCATGCCCAATATGACCGTCTTCTTCGACGATCGTGTCATCGCCAGGAAAACTGTGTACAACACACGTATCTTGCAGATTACTTCCCTCTTTCATGATGAGGCGACCGATATCACCACGTAACACTGCACATGGGCCTACTAGGCATTTTGGTCCGATGATGACGTCCCCAATCAACACCGCTGTTGGATGAACAAAAGCCGTCGGATCGACAACAGGTTTAATTCCTTCATATTCGTAACAAGGCATGGTTAAGCTTCTACCTTTTGAGGTTGCGGAACAAACGTACGACATTGAACAACGTTAAATCGGCCTACTACAAATGCGGCATCTGATAAGGTTGCATTACCAGATGGATTTGCTCCACTGACATGAAAATCGCTGAACGCTGCTGATTGATTCACCCAAATATTCCCAACTAAGTTGCAAGAAACTGGAACACCGACGTTAGCCATCGTATCTACCGCATGTTCTATCACTTGAGCATTGGTCGAGTATACGCCACAACTAATAGCGCCATGTTCAGAAGCAATCGATGATGCTAAATCGACTGATTGTTTTGTTGAATCTGTTGAAATGATGTACACAATCGGTCCAAACATTTCTTGTTGGAATGTATCTTTCTCACTCGCATCAAGTTGAAGTATTTTCACAGAGCGTGTTCTTGCTTCAGGAAACATCGCATGTTCGATTGGTTCACCGTTTCTAAGAACTGCACCATCTACATCGTCCACCCGAGAAGCAGTTGTTTCATTTTGTATGGCTCCGAGGACTTCATTAGCTCGCCCCTGATCACTCAATAGCCAATCAACTGCTTTGACGATGGCTCCAGCCACTTCATCAAATGTAAGATGTCCATCTGCCGATTCAATTCCATCTTTAGGAATAAAAATATTCTGAGGAGTTGTGCACATTTGCCCGGAGTACAAACATAGACTAAATCCCAAGTTTCCAGAGACATCGCGCATATTCTCAACGCTATCAAGAATGATGCTATTCACACCTGCTTTTTCTGTATACACGATTGCGTCGGCTGCATGAGATTCCACCCATTCACCGAAGGATGAACTGCCTGTGTAATCAATAATCTTCACTTCTGGCCTTTCAACCAGTTCTTGAGTACACGGATTATCAACTGTATCTGTAACTAATGAAACAAGGTGTGGGTCAAAGCCAGATTCTTGAAGTACCTCCTGGCAAACTGAAACTGTAATTGCCAAAGGAAGGATTGCACCCGGATGAGGTTTTACAACCACGGCGTTTCCAGTCACCAAACTTGCAAAGAGCCCAGGGTACGTATTCCATGTTGGGAAAGTAGAACAACCAATGACGAGGCCTATGCCGCGAGGTACAATTTTGAATTCTTTGTGTAATGTGACAAATTCATCTTTGCCTACTTGCTTCTTCCATGTCACTTCATGGGGGCAATCTTTCATTGCTTTATAGGCATATGCGACTGCTTCTAATCCGCGATCTTGCGCATGAGGTCCGCCTGCCTGAAATGCCATCATGAACCCCTGCCCCGTAGTATGCATCACAGAAAAACCGATTTCGAAACTTCTACGATTCAAGCGATGAATAATTTCTAATGCACAGCCCACTCTCGTTTCGATGGTTGCGTTTCGCCAATCAACGCACCCCGCTTGCATTGTTGTAAATCGACAGACGGATACTGAGTATTCATTTTGAATCCGTACGGCGATCGTTCTTCACCCAAAGTGTCGCCATTTGAATCTTGTTGAAGCTCAAACGTCGAGTTTTTATACCCTTCAAATGCTGCTAACCCATCTCGTTTTGCGGTATCGCCATATATCTTTCCACTTGGAACTTCTGGATACGCAGAAAAATAGCCACGTTGCTCGATTGCGTTGATAGCATCATCGAGAAGTATTTTGTGATTTTGAAAAAAGTCATCTTTCATGCGTAACTCCAATTAATACTGTCCTAAATGGACTTATAGAGGCACATTGTACCATGTTCAATATTCCTAATAGGAACGAAACCATTACAATAAATTGAGTGACTGAACAAGAAACAAAACCCGATACCTTACTTCTTCACCAGATTCATGGAAAGCCGCTTCCCACTATCGAAGTTTCGTTAACCGAATTGTGCACTCTTGGTAGAAGCCCTGAGTGTTCATTTCAACTTACAAATCGATATGTTTCAAGGCGGCATGCTGAGATTCAAAAGTCTGATGGACAGTGGGTCATCCATGATTTAGAGAGTCGCAGCGGAACATACTTGAATACCATTCGAATGGAATCGGGTGAAAAAGTCCCTCTTCAGACCGATGATTTGCTACAAATTGGACCTTGGAAATTCCTAGTCCGGGTTGGTGGAGTTACAGAAGATCTCGATCAAGCAATGGTGGAAGAGATTGACAAGGCGCCACTTGATGAACAGGGAGATGAAGTCCCTACGTTGGTTCGCACGGTGAACGGGCGTTATGAAACAAATATGGATCTTTTGCTTCAATTGAAATCAGATGAAACTGTCAACCGAGAAATGGGGTGGGGCATCTTTGTTGATCGATATGGTCCAATCATTTGCGGTTTTGCACGAAACGCAGGGTTGCCGAGTAGTGAAGCCGATGACATTATGCAAAACGTACTCTTCAACTTCTTCAAAGTTGCAGATCGGTTCGAGTATGATCCTTCCAAAGGTCGATTCAGAGGATACTTAAAACGCATTACTCTGAATGCAATCAGACAGCGATATAGAAAAAGGCAAGTTAAAAATTTAGATACTCATGGCATGAATGTAGCTGAGGACCCGAGGGATGATTTGGAAGCGGTCTTTGATAGAGAGTGGGCCGAGCACCTACTCTCAGAAGCAATGACAGAAGCAAGACCAAAATTCGAGCCGAAAACGTGGGAAGCTTTTGAACTGTATGGTCGAAGAGGCATGAGTGCTGATCGTGCTGCTGAACGTCTCGATATGACACCTGAATCAGTGCGACATGCAAAGAGTAGAGTAATGCGAGCGGTGAGAGAGATTGTCATTCGGTTGCGCGAAGAAGAATTATAGATTTCATGACTCTTTCCATTCTTTTGGGTTGAGATTACGTTCGGCGTCCAATAGTCGGTTCAATCTGTTGGGTCAACTGATACAATTGGTTCCAAAGCGCTCGTAGCTCAGTTGGATAGAGCATCGCTTTCCTAAAGCGGAGGTCGCAGGTTCGAATCCTGCCGGGCGCGTTATGGAATTCTCAACAATTTTAATCGTTGCACTTGGCGGTGGATTGGGTGCCGTATTTCGATATCTCATCGCGAATGTCGGCCAATCCTTGACAACATCAGATTTTCCATTAGGTACCCTTATTGTGAATATCGTCGGTTGCGCCTTGATTGGTCTCGTCACCGCGTTGCTTGCGGGTTCTCTGATTCAACATAGAGAAACGCTTCGATTACTCCTCATCGTGGGAATCTTAGGTGGATTTACCACATTTTCTACATTCGCAATCGATACGTTTGAACTCGTTGAAGATGGGAAAACGGCTCGAGCCGCGCTCTATGTTCTTCTGAGCAATGGCATCGGCATACTCGCTGCCTTTGGTTTTTATCGTATGGGAACAATCTTGTTTCAGACAACAACATCTGCATAACACTTCCCGCTATCCTCATGGATTGAAAAGAGAGGCAAACCCATGATTTACATTACAGCTTTACTATCATTTCTCGTTGCTCAGCAAGAATTTGATCATTCATCTACTCCTACTTGGAATACACCTGCTCAGATTGCTTCCAGAATAGACGCAATCAATAGAGAACATGATGCGGTCTCCGTTTCCAACGTTGGTTTTTCTTCAAATGGCCAGCCCATTTCTTGTTTAGAAATTGCATTCCCCGGAGAAACTCCAATTGAAAGTCGAGCTGCAATCCTTGTTGTTGCCGGTGTAGATGGAAGCCACACCTTCGGAAGTACTGTCGCCCTTGACGTCATAGAAGATTTACTTTCTAGAGATGCAAGTGATACAGTTGAATTGTTTGAATCGCATAAAGTCTATCTCATTCCACAACTAAATCCAGATCTTGCACATCATTTCTTTGCAGAGATAAAAGAAGAACGTACCAAGAATACTCAACCTACAGATGATGACCATGATGGGCTTATCGATGAAGATGGTGCTGAAGATTTGAACGGAGATGGTCTCATCACGATGATGCGAGTTCGAGATTTAGAAAATGCAACTCACATTGAAAATCCAGATGAACCAAGATTACATATTTCACCCGATGCGTACGAAGGTCAATCTGCAGCCTTTGTTCTATACACTGAAGGTATCGATGATGACCGCGATGGCGAATACAATGAAGATTCGCTTGGCGGTGTCGATCTCAACAAGAACTTTATGCATGGTTACAAGATCCACGGAGATGGCGCTGGACCTTGGCAACTCTCTGAACCTGAAACTAGAGCACTGGTTGATTTCGCCCTCAAACACCAGAACATTGCTGCTGTTGTGGTGTATGGAAAACATGACACACTCACAAAGCCATTCCCAGAAAGTGGCCGAGATTCTGCTGGTGCACCGAAACAACTCGATGCGGGTGACGTTGAACTCTATAAAAAAGTAAATGAGCGATTTGTTGAGTTAACAGATCTAAGCAACACCTCCCAACCAAATTGGGATGGGAGCTTCGTTGCATGGGCATACGCCCAATATGGAGTCCCCGCATTTTCAACTCCTCTTTGGTCGAGGCCTGATGAAGTTGAAGAAAGTAATTCTAATGCTCAATCGAACCAGTCAGAAACCTCTGAACCGAACAATGGCGCTCGGCAAGATGGCAGAAGTCGCGGAGATCTTGACAGAGGTGCACTTCGTGCAGAATTTGATGCTGATGGCGATGGTGAACTGGACGAAGATGAACGCAGTGCATTTCGAGAACATATGCGAGAAAAATTTGGAGGGCAGGGACAAGGCGGACCACCTCGTCAAAGAGGAGGTACTACTTCAAATCGAATGACAGCGAACAATGACTCCTCGTCTGAGGGATCGCAACTCACCCCATCTGGAATAGGAGACATTTCACAAGAAACAATTGATGAATTGTTCGCTGCAGCAGAAGCAGCTGGATATCCTGTTACCGATGAGATGATTGCCCAGATTACACCCGAACAGATTGAACAATACGCACAAATGTCGGGTATTCAAATTCGAAGAGTACAAAAAAAATCTTCTTCAAGTAGTTCTTACTCAGATGAAGAAGCTTGGCTTGCGTACAACGACGACATCAGAGGAGGTGATGGGTTTGTCGAATGGAAAGAGTTTGAACACCCTCAACTTGGAATTGTTGAGATTGGAGGTTGGGTTCCTTATTTTAAATCTGTACCCCCAATAGAATCTTTGACCAAAATCACGAATGAACAAAGCGATTTTTTGATTGATCTCGCGAGTAAACTTCCTGATGTTACTTTAGAGCCTCCGACCATTAAGAAGTTAGGAACGAATCTTTGGGAAGTTAAGGTCGCTGTTCGCAATGATGGCTGGTTACCAACCGGAACCGCAATGGCGAAGAAAAACAAGCGGGCAAGACCTTACATCGTCCGTCTCGACGTTCCTAACGACTCAATAGTTTCTGGCCGAAAAGTAAATCGAATCTGGGCTCTTTCGGGTGGAGGTACAAGAGAGTGGTTTACTTGGATAATCAATGGAGCTAAAAACAGTTCCATCGACATTACGCTCTTTAGTGAAAAGTATGGAACAACTACTACTACTCATACGCTACAAAACACTATTGGAGGTGGATCGTGAATACTATGAATAAACTGTTACTCAGCATACTCTGCTTTACTTCTTCATCTTTTGCACAAGCTCCTTACCCATCAGAAGTAGACCTTCGATTTGACCATTGGTACGACTATGAAGAAATGACAGAGGCACTGCATGCCCTCGTCGAAGCGTATCCTAACTTGTTAACAATGGAATCAATGGGACAAAGTGTTGGCGGTCTTGAATTGTGGCTTGTCACACTCAACAATCCCGCGACCGGCAGCGATCGAGAAAAAACAGCGATGTTTATAGATGGAAACATTCATGGCAATGAAATCCAAGCTGCGGAAACCGTTTTGTATTCGATCTGGTATCTGTGCAAGAGTTTTGGAAAGATTGACCGAATCACTGAACTCATCGATGAACGTTCCTTTTACTTTGTTCCGATGGCAAACCCTGATGGGCGTGAGGTTTGGTTCCATAAACCCGCAACACCTCATTTCTTGCGGGGCGGTATTCGACCTGTAGATAACGATCATGACGGTTCACTCGATGAGGATGGCCCTGATGACTTAGATGGCGACGGACACATTACTTCGATGTGGATTCGTGATCCTCTTGGTCGTTATGAAATCGATGAGGATGACCCCCGCTTCTTTACTCGTGTTGATGCGAATGACCCACCGGGAGGTTGGACTCGATTAGGCGAAGAGGGAATTGACAATGATGACGATGGCCGATTGAATGAGGATGGCATCGGTGGCTATGACCCAAACAGGAATTGGCCTGCAGATTGGCAGCCAGAGTGGATTCAATACGGTGCGACAGACTATCCCTTTAGTCTTCCTGAAACGAGAGTCATTGGTGAGTTTCTACTTGACCATCCTAATGTTGCAGCAGTACAGAGCTATCACAATGCAGGTGGAATGATTTTGCAGGGCCCAAGCGCATCTTACATCTCCTATCCTAGATCCGATGTAAACGTCCATTCAGAAATCGCAGAAAAGGGAAGTGAAATGCTCCCATTCTATGATCCGATGATTGCTTATAAAGATTTATACACCGTGCATGGTGGCGAAGATGGTTTTACATACGAGAGTTTAGGAATTGTAAGCTTCACAAATGAGTTATGGACTGAGAAACGAATGTATGCCGATGGAGAGAACCCATCGAGTGAAAAACGGACTCAGTTTAGAGATTTGTTGCAGTTTGAAGATGTATTCGTGCCCTATCACACAGTAGTTCACCCGAAGTATGGCGAAGTGCTTGTTGGAGGAACTACGAAATATTCAAGTCGAGTCACACCTCCATGGATGTTAGAAGAGGGGTGCCATAGAAATTTTGCTTTTACAATGCTCCACGCAGATGAAATGCCGCTTCTAAAATGGGGAGCACTCGATGTCCAAAAGATGGGCGACCGGTTATGGAAAGTCACTGTCGAAGTTGCAAACGATAAGATTATCCCATCACGCACCGCTATGGCTGCAAAACATCACATCGGTGCACCAGACATTCTCACTTGTAAAACATCAAATGCGAATGACGTTGCAGCTTCAGGAACAGTCCGATCGGTGTTACCAAATTCGAAACTAACAGTCATCGAATCTAAGCGCCCCGAACGTATTGTTGTCAATCGTGGAATTGGCGGGAAGGATAGCACTCTCTTTCAATTTATCATCGATGGATATGGTGAAGTTGAGTTTTCGTATGTTGCAGAGAAAGGTGGAACTTTAAACCGGAAAGTGCAACTTAAAGAACAATTTGAGCCTAAGCCAATCGAACATAAGCGCTCGATTCCTCAAACAAACTTATAACTGATACTGTGATTGGCTCAATGCAACGAAATTTACGACTGTACCCATGGTACGTTGGGTTGTTTCATGCATATTTTTGGCTTCCAATCTACTTTCTCTTTTTCAATAGCAAACTCGATCTCTCGGATGTTTTGTATTTGGAGTCCATCTACTTTTTTAGCGTTGTGATACTCGAAGTCCCTTCGGGTTGGTTCAGTGACACATTCGGACGCAAACATACCCTTGTGACCGCGGCAATATTTCTTTGTATTGCATATGCGCTGTTCCTTATTGCGGATTCTTTTGAATTCTTTGCAGTTGCTCAAGTTTTTCTTGCTGGGGGAATCGCTTTTAACAGCGGAACAGATACGAGTTTGTTGCTTGAAACAACGCAAGCGTTGAACGAAGAAGAAATCTATGCAGCAGAAGAGGCCAAAGCAACAAAATTTAACTTTTTAGGGACCGCATCCGCTGGTCTGTTAGGCGGGATTGCTGCGATTCCAAATTTTCGAGGAGCGTACGTTCTTTCATTCGTTGGTGCGATAGTGTTGTTATGGATTTCCTTGCGGTTTACAGAACCCTCTCAACGGAAAAAAGAAGATAGAGTGAACTTTATCGCACAAATCTTCTCTTGCTTCAAACTTCTACGAAACACGCATTTGCTATGGCTTTCACTGTTTGCCGTGTTCATGATTCTCATAAACCACATTCCATACGAATTTTATCAACCGTACGTCGAGGAGTTGGCAAAAGAATACTCTGTTTTGAAGACAACCCCATTACTGACGAGTATACACCTGACGATTACCATGTTGTTTGCTGCGTGGGTTGCGTCTCAATCGATAAAGATTCGTGATCGGATTGGCACAACCTCGACACTACTTTCAGCGGGTGGCTTGCAGGTGTTGATGATGACAATTATGCACTTTTTCGTGAACATTCCAGCAGCAATTTTGACGTTACTGAGAAGTTGTCCAAGAGCGTTAATGACTGCACCGCTGAACGCAGCGGTTGCTCCAAACGTTCCAACATCTCAAAGAGCTACGTTTCTTTCAATGCAAAGCTTGTTCGGTAGATTAGGATTTTCATTGACGCTGGCAACGTTTGGAGCTCTTTCAGATGGAGAAGATTGGGGTGCCATGTCAACCATGCTCGGTTGGGGGATGTGGGTTGGCATAGCTGGGCTCATTCTTCTAGCAATATCTGCTGTGTTCAATAAATAACGATACGTTTCCTCCCCATTTCATCACGACTATACAAGCCGGAAACGCCACATTCATCAAACGTTTCCCCATCAAAACAACTCTTACTCTTTGGTCGATTTTGTTTTAGTTGTGGATGAGATTGTAAGTTTTGTTTTTTTTACTTTATTCTTAGTCGAGCAACACTTGTTTTTCTGACCTTCTGGCAAAAATGGTCGAACGAGTGCATACAACGCAAACAATCCCAAAAGTGTAACTAGCCAAAATTGCCAATCTGCATATGGCATACTTACATTACCGCTGTCACAACTGTAAATGTAATGAATGCCGCCACCCAAGCCAGGACTGTCATGTATCCAAGTTGTATCAATGCCCAACTCCAAGAGCCTATTTCGCGTTTTGTTACAACTATTGTGGGCAAGCACTGCATTGCTAACACAAAAAATACAAGTAGGCTTGCTGAAGTCGGAATATTAAACAACCTTGTGCCATCGTCTCTTTTTGCGGACTCAATTTTCTCTAGCACCCCTTCCTGCTCTGCATCTTCATTCCCTGCTGTCAAGACTGCCAGGGTAGAAACGAATACTTCCCTCGCAGCAAAACTTGTTAACACGCCAACCGTGAGTTTCCAGTCATATCCGAGAGGAGCAAAGATCGGCTGTATAAACTTTCCGATTCGTCCTGCAAAGCTACCAGAAAGTTGAGCAGTGTATTCAAGTGAATCCGCTTCTTGAGATAACGCTGCTGCACCTGTTTCATCTTGAACAGATAGCACACTTGCTTGACTTCTTAAACTTTGTATTTCTTCGCTCACTTCTGTTTTTGGATAGGCAGAAAGCCACCACAAAACAATAACGATGGCAAGAATTACTGTTCCCGCATTCTTCAAAAATACCCGTGCACGATCAACTGTGTTAAGCAGCGCACTTCGTATCGATGGCCACTTGTACGTGGGCAGTTCCAACATCATTGGTCTTGAGACACCTGAGATTACTGTTCGACGAACAAGTAACGCTGTCAGCAGGGCTGCAACTCCACCAAGGACATAACAGCCAAAGAACGCTAATCCCGCGATGAAGGGCTTGTCTGCAAAAAGCACCCCAATAAGTAGGACATACACTGGCAACCTTGCGGAGCAACTAAAAAACGGAGCTACGAGTATTGTTGCTATTCGGTCTCTACGATCAGGAACTATTCTTGCCGCCATGATGGCTGGAATAGCGCATGCATGCGCAGACAAGAAAGGCACGAATGATTGGCCAGGCAAACCGAATTTTCGAAGAATTCTATCCATGACAAAAGCTGCCCTTGCTAGGTAGCCCGTATCTTCGAGCAAACTAATAAGAAAAAAGAGCAAGCAAATCTGAGGAAGAAACACAACCGTTCCTGCTATTCCTGCAATGACTCCATCCACAACCATGTCATGGACAGCACCTTCAGGCAAATAGGCACCAACAGCACTCCCTATCTTTCCAAAAATGAGATCGACAACGTCCATTGGAATAGCGGCCAATGTAAAGATGGTCCAAAAAAGACCTGCCATAACAAATGCAAAGACGATGAGTCCGAGAAATGGGTGAGTGAACGCGCGATCAAGGCGGTCAGTAAATGTACCTATTGAAAGTGTGCCACCAACACTAGAAGAAATGATTTCATCCGCCCATGAATTTACCTCTAATACACTCGAAACATCTGGAAATTCAACGTTTTGATTTTGAACAGCGTCGAGTGCTGTTTGTAATTCTGAAATGCCAACACCGGAACGAGGATTCACTGAAACCACGGAACAACCCAACTGTTCCCCGAGCTTCTTTGTGTCAAATGTGAGTCCTGATTTTTGAGCAATATCAACCATCGTTAGAGCGATGACCATTGGCACGTTGTACTGTAAAACCTCGTTTACAATCGAAAGATTTCTTCTGAGATTTGTTGCATCTACGACAACAATGACCGCATCAGGACTCTCACAATTAACACCTTCAAGTGCGTTTCGACTTACAGATGACAAATCATCTTTTGCCTGCAGCGTGTATTGACCCGGCAAATCAGTGAAGGTCCTCTTTGTACTCCCTGAGGTACTTGTGCCAACTCTCGATTCAACAGTGCTTCCTGGGAAATTGGATGTTGCGCTTCTTAATCCACAAAGTCGATTGAATAGAGTCGTCTTTCCGACATTCGGATTGCCCAGTAGCAAAACTGAACG
>CAZVAE010000010.1:11291-18109 GCA_964624985.1 uncultured Isosphaeraceae bacterium
CACTGGTTGTCGATGAGAGACTGGCATGTAACGTATTATGCTTCGTTACAGGCAGGATTTCGTCGAACCATAATCCTACTTGTAAGTTCACTAGAAAGCCCCAAGCGAGTTGCTTCCACTTTAACAATGCATGGTTGCCCTTTTTGACATAAATGGAATTCTGCATCGAGGTGTAAACCCATCGCGGCTAATGCTTGGCGCTCTTCGAAATCTATCTCCGTAAACTCAATAACTCCTGCTTCCTGCTCTTTCAGTTCAGAGAGAGGGACGATTTCATGTTTGTCGCTGGGTTGTGTGAATGGCGCCATATGCAGAACTCGATGAGACTGAGTCTCAATGAACGAGAAGGATATCCTAGTAACATCCAACTGACAACCCTATTGTGGAGTTGTTTGTCGTTTTTTATCTCTGCCATTAAAAGAACTCATCATTAGATTTTATCTGAGATATCGCAGACTTTTCCAATCGAGATAAACACTAATGAAACGCTCACTTTTTCAGCAGAAATACCAAGTAGTCTGGATGCTGCCAAGCGATATGAACTGAGTTGAGGTGCGTAATACGTGATTTTCTCCTCAAGTTCACCATCATCAACACGGTCTGTTTTCCAATCTATGACTTCTGCTTTTGCGATCTCCCCCACCTCATTCTTATAGACGACAAGCCGGTCGATTGAGCCATGAATATCTGTGGGTTCTAGCATTGTAACTTCACCAAACTGAATCCCCTTATCAACTCGAAGCACGAACGATTTCTCTTGATACACCTCTGCTTCTTCATCAGGGGGTGACAAGAGATTTTGAATTTCATCACTTTCCAACGCTGTAAGGAAGCGATCGGCAGCACGACTTAACTCCTCTTCTGTTACTCGAGAGGCCTCTTCAATGGGAGCGCTCTCAATCAATGCTTCTTTTGTTGGGAGTTCTTCTAACCATTCAATATCTTCAAACCACTTATGTGTGATTGTTCCTAAATCGAATGCGGTGTTTGTGTTGCCCGAGAATCGTTCAAGAACATGTACCTTTCCCCCTCCCTCTAAACTCGAGGGTGAAGCAGACGCGATGCCGTTACCAGTACGAATTGGTTTCTGTGCAGCATGAATTGTGAATGGCTCAATCTCTTGCTGTACTACTTCTTCTCCACAACTAAAATCATTGACCCAATTGGAATCACTTCCATCCGCAGTCCAGACGATTGAATTTGGTTCTTGTTTCTGCTTTTCGCCTAAAAGTTGAAGTAAGAGTCCATCAAGTTTTTTGTGATGTTTCCTCGCACTTTCTCTTGCAGGGAGAATGATGTCCATCGATCGTCTTGCTCGGGTCATTGCAACGTACAACAAACAAACAACATCGTTGACTTGATTCTGGTTCAATTCAATACGCATCTTCTTATATTCATCAAGTTTGGCATCGAGATATTCTCCAGCATACATACCCGCACGGACCGGCTCTTTGCTCAATTCATCATGAATTGACATGACGTCAGGCGCTTTCCAGATTGCTTGGTCGAGGTCACATACAACAACAGCATCGAAAGAGAGCCCCTTCGATTTATGAATCGTCATCACTTGCACCTGTGATGAGGCAGGGTCTGAAACAGCTAACTCTCGAACAATACGAACGAATTCTGTAGGTCTGAGCGTCTTTTCAGATGCGAACGATTCTGCCAGCTCAACAAGTTGCCACAATCGCAACCGCTCTCTTGTATCGACGAATTTAACCAATTTTTCAGCAAGTGATTGAAGGACGGAGGCATATCCGTTCCTTAACAAATTCCACCTAAGTTCTCTACAGATCAATGACAACTCATGTGAATCGATTGGAAATGAAACTCCAAGCGCTTTTCCCAATGGAGAAGTAGCAACATGAAACGAATGAACAGAATTACATTGGTCATCAGCCATTAACAATGCAGAAAGAAGAAGGGTCACTGCTGGGGAATCTGTCAAAGGGTTACCACCAAACTCTGATGCTGGAACATGTGTCTCGTTCGTTCGCAGTGCATGAACGATTCTCTGAATTTGCTGTTTTGTGTTACTCCGTACCAGCACTCCAATCGTTGCAGAAGGTGCGCTTGTATAGAGCTTCGAGACTACTTCAACAACTTTGTCTATACCTAGTTGCAATGATGTTTTGTCTGGGTCAACAGGAGCGGTGTGGATAGCTGCACTTCCTTTTAGGTGGCGAATCGGTTCTGCAGAAACATGATCCACGAAATCACCTTGCCATATGGATGCCGCAGACTGTGAGTGTTCTGCCAAGAGATCTGAAGACGAAACATCGTTAAACACTGCATTAACTGCATTTAAAATTGGAGGAGTGCAACGCCAGCTCGCATCAAGACGAGTTGAATGGGCGTGGTAAAGTGCATCTTCTAAACCGCGTAACAATGAAGGCTCACCACCCCTGAAACTATATAAACTCTGTTTCACATCCCCTACAAAGAACAAGGACCGATCGTTTGTCGCTTCATTAATCTCTTGAATAAGTGATTCAAGAACTTTCCACTGCATGAGAGATGTGTCTTGGAACTCATCCACAAGCATGTGGTCAATCGAACCATCAAGTCTAAACTGCAACTCAATCAATCTATCCATGATGTTGCTATTACTCAATTGAAACGTAACATCATCGAAGGAATACATCCCTGATGCGTGCTTCGCTTCAAGCCAGCAGTGATTCAACTCTTGCATGAGTTTGAATGTGCTTTTATTTTTAAGCAACATCCGATTAACCATCATCGCGAAACTATGTTTAATCAGTGGTTGGTACGCTTCTTCAATTCCATTTTCCAATGGTGCGCTGTAGTACGTAAATGACTCACTGATGATTGCTAGCGCTAAACCAGATGTCAAAAATTCTTTCCAGTCTCCTGATCTCAATTTCAGGACGGCTTTATCACGAGCCGAACACTGTCTGCCCTTCTTTAAGGGTAGGCTTTCTAACTCCTCGATTGTTTTTTCTAAAACCACATCATCCAACGGCTGTTCTGGTTCACCCCACATCCAGACATCTTCGCTAACGCCTCGAGAAGCAGTGTAGGCATGTTTTTTAATGCCCTCTATAGTCTTTTGAATTGGTACCTTTGCGCCAGATTTGCTGTGCTGGAGAATCATCGCTACATCGCGAATTTCTTTAGGATTAGATGTCATCCGGCGTACCGCTTCTTCAAACACCGAATCTTCGTGCACCTCGTCCAGAATTGTCCACCCTTGAGTCAACTCAAGAGTGTCGGAAAACGCAGATGCAGTCTTCACAAAGAAACTATCTATCGTTCCGATGTTAAGTCTATGAATGATTGCTACAAGTTGTTGTAGTAAAATAGCACATTCGATTCGGCCCTCTTCATATGTGTCACTCAGTTCGGGAACACCGTTTCTTAATCGTACGAAGCCTTCCTTAGATAGAATAGCGAAAGAGAGCATGTCGATAATTCGATCACGAATTTCGCCTGCAGCTTTTCGGCTGAACGTCGTCGCAAGAATCGTTTTGGGGTCTGCCCCAAGTTTCATCAAGCGAATAAAACGGTACGCAAGTAATTGTGTTTTACCCGAGCCTGCAAGAGCTTGAATAATCTCTACTGGGAAAAACTCAGCCATACAATTCACTCGATTCCTCTACGACGCTATTGTCTTGGCAAATCCATGAGAATGTATCGCTGAATTTTGGAGCTGGAGTTGCAGGCACGTCTGAATATTGATTTGTCAAAATCATTCCGATTGTTGATTCAATTGTGTCTTTTAAAATAGCATCGATCTCATCTTTAGGTTCTAACAAATCTATTCCACTTGTAGATTCTTGATCCCCAATCTTGAAATATCCAAGTGAGACATTTTCTTTAGAAATGTCATATTCTTTTAGCTCTGGAATCTTTGATAGAAGTTCTCTGTATAACGGCAGTTGTAAATCTAACCACTCTTCCTTTGTAAAGTGCGCGGCATTTGCTGTTGTTGACCCTGTTTTGTAATCAAGAATTCGAATTCGTCCGTCACGATGAATTTCTACTCGATCAATAACACCTCGTATACTAAAATCGCCCTCTTCTACCTCCACCTTCTTTTCAAGGAATCGTTCGGTGCATACTATTTCCCAACCATCGCGAGCACATTCGGCTTGATGTTTCGCAAAGATGCGCAATCTGAATTTTGCCAACTCGAGTTGAATACGTATTTTGTTGTTGATATGCATTCCTAACTGCGCTTGAACAATCGAATCAAGTTCATCACACACGAACTGTTCAATCACATTGGGATCCGTTACAGTTTTCATTTGAGCATTTTCGCCAAACCGCTGAAGGACTTTGTGGATTAAAGAACCAAACATTTTTGCGTCAAGTTCACTTCCACCTTCTTCAGCCGACTCTAACTTTAAAACATGCTTCAACCAAAAACGATACGAACACGCTAGAAAATCTTTAAATGCAGTCACCGATAATTGCCGGAGTGGCTTCATGCTGTATTCAGAAGGTTTCGGAATCTGGATCCCTCCACCCTTAATCTCAGGATTAAACTGAGGAGGAACGACTGGCTGTTCACTATCAAATGAGGCAACAAGTTCTCCAGAACGTTTAGCCAAATTATTCGCGACTTCAAATGCCTCTTCCTTTTCGAGTTCGTCAATATGTTCTGAACGTAAAAGTAGTGGGCTTGGGGACAAAGGGTCACCTTCTCTGCTTTTTCTTCCAACGATCCACTTCACACTTCCATAATCACACCGGTGTTGCTGCATCGCGGTTATTGCGTGTGCATCCCTAGACATTCTCCTGTCAATTGATTCCAAGCCCAAAGCTTCTAGAAGTGAATCTGGGAAGAATGCATCGCTTGGATTATTACTGCCTCCAATATCAGAACTCAATCCAACAACGATGAGATGCGGTGTGTCAGCGACCATTCCCTCAAGCCACCCAACTGTATCGATTGCGGCCGAATCTGGAAGTTCTGGTATTGTTGCTTGCTCTAACTCATGAAGGACGAGATAAGCCGCATCAGAGCATTTGATGTTACCGAATTTCGAGATCAACTCACTCGATGCGCCATCTAGAATATCGATGATTGCAAATATTTTCTGAAGTGCTTTTAGCTTTGTACTTGTTCGGTCAAGCGTATCCGAACCATAGATGTCGAGTAACAATGATCGGATCAACTTCATACAATGCGAAATGGTATTCCCCGCTTGTTCACATTGAATCATGGGCGATAACAACTTAAAGACTTCATGATGAAGCTCTTTCAATCCGAGTTCGTTGCCTTGAGAATCTCTTGTTTGAAATCGTGTATTCTCGTCGATGTAACTTGGTAGGACTTTCGCTGAAAATCGACTTAGATTGGCATATATGCCTTCATCAATATCGAACATCCTCGCAATCTCAGGATGCCTCAAAAGTGCCGCATATGAATCGTACGATTGAGTGGCCACAAACTCCGCCACTCCAGAGAGCAACATTGCTTCTGGAGTTTGCATGACTGGGAATCCTCCTGAAAATCGACTATGTACACCATGCCCTTCCAGATGCCTACGAAGAATTGGGATCAACTTTTCATCAGTTGATATTATTGTGATTTCATCAGTCGTTGTATGTTCATCGTACAATGACAAAACCCTTACTACTTCTGCAGATTGTGCACTCGGTGAACCTGCAACAATGATGTCAGCATCACAAAGGTCAATGCTTGAGTGCAACCAGTGATTTGTATCGATACATCCGTACTCATCAAATCCACCTTGATAAGATTCCGGCGCTCGTATGAGTGAATGAATCTCTAGCCCTGCGTTTTTCAATCTGGTTAAAAGAAGTTTTGTTGCTTTCGACAAATCAGCACAACCAACAATGACAATTTCTTTAATGTTCTCGAGATTGAGTTCTGAATCTGATTGCAACACTCGGAGTTGTTCTTGTTCAAACAATGCAAGGTTCTGTTTCGTTAAATCTGCTTCAATGCTTTGTTGCACTTGATGCAAAAGATCGAAGCGCTGCTCTGCATCTTCAGTAAGAAGCGCCTGTGCTTCTTGAGGCCAAGATGTTCTGTCTAAAGTAAAGCCACCGCCTGCAGCAACTCGAATACTCTCTAAAACTCGTTGAGATATGTTTCTCCAAGCCGCAACATCATCAAGTGGAACAGGTCTAGGTCCTAGGATTGACTGAAGTACATGCTGGGGAGTCTCTCGAAGGCAAGCGATTGCTGATAAAAGAGCAATTTGTTTGTGCGCAATCTGAGACGATTGGGGCAATGTGAACCTGAATAATTCTGATGATGTTTGGATTGCCGGCAGTGCAACCGCTCTGCCCTCTTCGTGGGCTTCATTGACGAATATAGTTTGCAATCGCCGTGCGACAGCGTGTCCTGGGACGAGCAGAAGTAGTCGATCTTGGGCATCAACAGTTCCATCTAAATACTGTTCTTGCAACCACTTGGCTGAAGTTAGAAGGAATGGGTTTTTCCACCCCAGAAAGTGTCGGTGAATCTCGGTCATGTGGTGTAAACAATACCACAAGAAATCAGCATTCCATGACGACTTACAGTCACGAAGAGATGAGCATATTTCCGAAATGTTCCACAGATTCGAGTCAACTTATGGCTCCACAACGAGTTATGTAGTACCGATAAAAACCCAAAAAAAATAACCATACGCAAGGTTTTGGCAATACTGAAGTTGTGAATATAGGCAAATAAAAGTTGCAGATTCGCCGTTAATTATGGCTTAAAAGTCGTGGAACTGCCGATAACCTAACAGGCGAAGTGGTGGAACGTCCTCGAGCAACTAATGCCCGAAAGGGTGCTCGTTGCGTTCCTTCTCTTCTCTTCTCTTCCATCACCCTTG
>CAZVAE010000011.1:0-17890 GCA_964624985.1 uncultured Isosphaeraceae bacterium
GAGTGTTTGAAATGTTTCTTGCTCTTTAGGCGTTAGAGAAAGTTCCAACAATCCTTCTGCCCATGCAGATGTGCTTGACGCGAATTCAATCAACATCGAAAACTGATATGTACCTTCTTTTATTGCAGCATTTGAAACAGCCACTTCATCAGCGTACAACTCAATCAATGCTCTTAAGAGTGCATCATATGCATCGATCGATTCAGGATTTGCAGGATTTATTCGCTGTACTTCGATATTGGGTGAACTATTTTTGTATCGCCGGAGTACTTCATCGACTTGTCGTACAACAGAATCGTTAATCGTAGAGTCATCGAGTAACACTACGATATCTAAGGGTGAGTCAAGTTGTTCTAAAAGCTTAGAAGTCTGTTCACTTAATGTATACGCACGGGATCCTGTTGCATCAATTCGGGCTCGAAATTGGTTATTCATTGAAATGCTATTGATTGATACAACTGAGACTATCAACAGCAAAGCGCTCAGCACTATTTTCCACCGGGCACATTTTGCAAATCTTGTTTTGTCAATTGCGACAATCGTAACCCAACCCATTGCTACTGCTATTGATGCAAAATACACAATGTTTGCCGTGTCAATCAAACCAATTGAAAATGCATTGAAACGTAAATCAGGATCAATAGAAAAAAAGATGTCTGCGAATCTCGTCGGCACGTACATAGGTATCACTTTCATCGACAGTGATAGCGTGAGCCAAATGAAAGCAGTTACAAGATATGCGACCGTCTGTGATGTTGTGAGTGCCGAAGCGACTAGCCCCGTTCCAATCACAGCACTGCCAAGAAGTAACAAACCAACATATCCGGAAAACAACGTGCCATAATCGACACTCGAGTACAACTCAAGAACAACTACGAGCGGTAACGTTGTGATTAACAAAAGAAGTAAGTAGAGAAACGCGGAAAGAAACTTGCCTTTCGCAAGCTCGAAAGAAGATATTGGGGATGCCAACAATAACTCCCATGTTCCCACTCTTCGTTCTTCAGCAATCAATCGCATTGTGATCGCAGGACACAGTAATAGGAGAAGCCAGGCGGCGAATTCAAACACTGGTTGCATTGTTGCGATTGAATTCGGAGAAAACACTTTTGCCATAAACACAATTGCACATGCAAACGTGAATAGTGCTGCTACAACTGCTCCTGTTGGGACAACCAGCAGTGACCAAGTATCACGAAGGCATATTCGTAGAATCGTTTTCATTCCACCGCCTTTGCTGATTTTGAATCACCATGTTCTTGAATCAGATTCATGTACACTAACTCGAGTGATTTGGTTGCTGGGCAAATCATTCGTATCTTGGCTCCGCTTTGAAGAACGCTTTCTACTAAAGATTCTGCTGGTTGCTTCACAGTGCATCGAACCCATCCATCTTCTAGTGTTGTCACTTCAACCCCTCCGAGTTCTTCTGCAATTGCAAGTGATGAAACCTCGATGCGTTGTTCTGAATCTCCATCCGTATCGAGCACTGCATGATTGGCAATGATCCTTCCATGATGAATAACTGCAATGACATCACAACTACTTTCAACTTCTTCTAAATGATGAGATGAGTACAACACCGCGGCATGTTCAGATACATCCCTCAAAATCAAATGAAACGTATTCCTTTGAGTAGGATCTAGCCCTGTAGATGGTTCATCTAGAACAAGCAGTGAAGGTCGGTGTAGCAATGCAGATGCTAACGCTACACGCTGCCGGAACCCTCTTGAAAGAGTGCCAATAGGCTTGTACAACACATCCGTGATCTCACAACGCTCTGACCACTCTTCAATCGTCTCCTTCAGTGCATTGCCTGTTATTCCAAAAAGAGAGGCCGTTGAAGATAGATATTCATACGGGAGCAATTCAAGCGGTAATGGAGCCCCTTCTGGCACGTACCCTACATTCTGTTTTGCCTTCTTTGGATGGGCGGCTAGATTCACACCTGAGATTTCGATTGTGCCAGAGTTTGGCGAAATGACCCCACAGATCATTTGAATCGCTGTCGTTTTGCCTGCTCCATTTGGACCTAAAAGTCCACAAATTTGGCCCGTAGGGATCGTAAGATCAACTGAGTTAACTGCAATCGACTTGCCAAATGTTTTAGTAATCTGTTCTACAAACAACATTGATGGGGTAGGTTCTCACAAATTAGGGGTGGAGTGGGGTGAATTTTCTCCAAACTAACCCCTTTGTCAAGCAAAAAAGGTGATTTCTCCGATGCATTCGGGATTGCATCTCGCCAAATTGGGGGTAGGCTTGCATATAGGATTGATTATGGCAGATAAACGCCACCGATTGCACATTGCTTTTGATGCTTCAATCTCTGATGAGGTTGTAGATGCACTATCAAGACATTTTGAAATCGTTGATTCAGATAGCGATTGTGACCTTGTTTTGACGGGTGGTGGTGAAATCCAAACAAAGATTAATGCAATTTGTGATGCTGGCATTGAGTTAACACAAATTGATGCAAGTACTGTCAAGTCACTCAATGTTGCACAGCGCTTACGATTGATGGAAGATAAGGTTGTCCAATATGTACATGAATTGCTTGATATGGATAATTTTGAAATCCGGCTGCTCGACCAGCGAACTGGCAATTTAGAACTCGTGATTGCTGAAAACCTATCACCACTGAAAGTTGGCGAAGTGATACGAGCCGAAGAGATCGACAATGGTATTTGTGGTAATGTTGGAGCAACCGGAAAATCATACATTTGTCCAGATGTCAGCAAAGAACCTCTATACAGACCTGGCCTAGATTCTGCTGCTTCTTCACTCACTGTGCCTTTGTGGCTTAACGATCGCATTATTGGTGTGTTTAACGCTGAATCAAACTCTCTCGATGCGTTCGATGAAAATGATCGAAGACTTGCAGAGATATTTGGGCGGTACATCGCAAGTGCAATGCACACGCTGGACTTGTTAGTCATTGAACGATACACAACAAACGAACAAATCTCAAAAACAATTCTCCACGAATTACAAGAGCCATTACACGATTTAGAATCCTTAGGCGTTAGCATCCAAGAGTCTGATGATGAGATTGGACATAAACTTCTTGAAACTGTGAAGTCTATTCATAAGAGACTTGAAGCATGCACTGCCGGGCCGCAAACGATTATTGATGCAGACCGCGCTAATTTCATTGAACCCGACCCCAAAATAAAGGGGTGTCGCATTCTAGTTGCTGATGATGAGGCAATTGTCCGTGAAGGCGTTGAAGTTGTTCTACAACGATTAGGGTGCACAGTCACAGTTTGCGAGGATGGGACACAAACTCTTGAAGCGTTACATGAAGCTAAGCGCCTTGAACTACCATTCGATTTAATAATTTCTGATATTCGAATGCCTGGATGTAACGGATATGAAGTCTTTACAGTTGCAAAGGATATTTGGCCGAACCAACCGGTCATTCTCATGACTGGGTTTGGTTACGACCCGCATCACTCAATTATGAGAGCGAGCCAAGAAGGATTGCACACTGTTCTGTTCAAACCATTTCGAACCGATCAACTCGTTGACACAGTCCAAAAAGCATGTCGAAAAACCGCTGATTGTTAAAGATTAGGGGATTTATCGCATACAATCCCCCGCTGTGACATCAAAGACTGACACCTGGACAACGCTAACACTTCTTGACTGGATGTCTTCTACGTTTGAATCGAAAGATATCGAATCGCCAAGACTCATTTCAGAAATGCTGTTAACTCACGTACTTGGAGGCCAGCGTATCGATTTGTACGCAAACGTACATCGAGTCACCACCGATGGAGAATTAGGCGCACTTCGGGAACTCGTGAAGCGCGCACTTGAACATGAACCAGTACAGTATCTCGTAGGCAAAACTTGGTTTAACGGAATGGAATTCAATGTCAATCCGTCTACCCTTATTCCAAGAACATGCACCGAAACAATAGTTGATCAGGTTCTTGCTCGAATGGAGGATACGAGCGAATCTTTTCGAGTCGCTGACATTGGAACTGGCTCTGGTTGCATTTCTATTTCAATCGCAGCAAATTCTAATTCCTCTGAAATCACGGCAATAGATATCTCAGAAGAAGCGCTTCGGCTCGCAAAAGAAAATGCATCTTTACATGGCGTAGAAAACCAAATCTCATTCATCTTGGGTGATGGTATTGCGCCCTTGCGCTCCTTAGAGCCTTTTGACATCATCTGTTCAAACCCACCGTACATTCCAGATGCAGAGATGGAAACACTCGCTCCAAATGTCAAGAATTGGGAGCCAACACTAGCTCTATCAGGTGGTTCAGATGGGCTTCATCTGATTGCTCCTATGCTTCGTGACGCGCCTCAGTGCATATTATCTGGAGGGATGTTGCTCATTGAACTGGCAACGAGTAAAGCTGAGGAAGTCCTACGATTGGCACAAGAGAATCTCGATCTTGAGGATTGCAAAATACTTCGCGATCGCTTTGGCGATAATCGATTCTTAAGAGCAACGAGAAGGTAGCCAAAGCACCATCTTGTCGGATAGAATGCCGAACTCATGGCATTTTTTAAGCGCAAATCTGCGACTGCAATTCCTCCAGCAACAGACATCAATACAGATAGTGTGTTCGATGAAGCCACAGAATCGCGAATCAAAGAGATTGGTACAACTCTACTCGATAGTGCTCGATCAAAGAAACAATCGTGGTTGTCAACTGCATTCTGGTCAGACAAACTAATGGATTGGGCAATGGAAGATGAGGATTTCAAAATTCAATTATTCCGTTTTGTAGATACCTTCCCAACACTTGTAACGCCTGAACAAGTCCATGATCATTTGGTCGATTATCTTTCACAGCCGGGAGTAAAGTTACCCCCTGGATTAGGACTCGGATTAAAGGCGGGTGGCATTGCGCAAGGCACGATGACTAAAACAGTCACGAGCCAGATTACTAAAATGGCGAAGCGGTTCATCGCGGGCACTGATGCGGCCTCAGCATTGCCTGAACTCCAATCGATTTGGGACGAAGGCGTTGCTTTCTCAGTAGATTTACTCGGCGAAGCATGCGTGAGTGATGCGGAAGCGG
Organism: uncultured Isosphaeraceae bacterium; assembly: GCA_964624985.1. Lineage (GTDB taxonomy): Bacteria > Planctomycetota > Phycisphaerae > Phycisphaerales > SM1A02. The sequence goes on from CAZVAE010000011.1 coordinate 5,046, forward strand.
AAGAATACCGCCAACGGTATTTGGATTTACTGACAAACTTGCCAGAAAACGTAGCTTCTTGGAAGGAGACACCCGTTCTTGAAACGGATCATTTAGGACCTATTCCTAGAACAAATATTTCGATAAAGATAAGTTCACTTTTTGCAAACACTGACCCTATTGCTCATGATGTATCTGTTGAGGGCTTGTTTGAAGCCCTCCGGCCAATTCTAGAAGAGGCAGAGAAAAACAACACACTTATCAATTTTGATATGGAACAATTTGAGTTTAAAGATCTAACGCTCGACTTGTTCATGAAGTGTTGTGATGAAATTAGTTTCGCTGCTGGGATAGCAATGCAAGCATATTTGCGTAGCGGTGATGATGATGCCAAGCGAATCACTGATTGGGCTAAACGTACTGGCAGACAAGTCACTGTGCGACTCGTCAAAGGCGCATATTGGGATTATGAAACGATTCATGCTGAAGAGATGGGTTGGCCTGTTCCAGTGTGGAGTAGAAAAGTCGATACAGATGCCTGTTTTGAACGAATGGCAGAAATCTTTATTGAATCTACCCCAACACGAATTGACGAGGGCGGAGTTAAACTTGCATTAGGCTCTCACAACATTCGCTCAATCGCAACTGCCCTCGCACTTCTAGAAAAACGAAATCTTCCAACTTCTGCCTTAGAATTGCAGATGCTTCGTGGGATGGCTGATCAATTGAAAAGTGGAGTTCTGGCAGAGGGATTGCGCTTACGCGAATATGTCCCTGTTGGAGAAATGATTCCTGGAATGGCGTACCTCGTTCGCCGTCTCTTAGAGAATACTTCAAATGAATCTTGGCTCCGAAGTAGTTTTATGGATGATGCTGATGCTTCACTCCTCCTCGCTTCGCCACATGTTCAACATACAAACGAAGATCCAGGAATAGAGCGCATCGAACAAGCAGCCGAAAGACATAAGTTGTCCCCTGCAATTCAAGCATTGGGAGATGGAAGACCTTTCTTCACAGAGCCATACCGGGACTTCTCTGTGAAAGAGGTTCGAGAGTCATTCGCACAAGCAATAGCAAATTCAAAAGTACCAGAAGTTGAGCGTATCAGTACAAAAGAAGAAGTCACCAAAATTATTGAGATTGCAGATCACGCTTTTACTCGTTGGAGAGACGAAGATCCATTAAAACGTAGCGAAATTCTAGTGAAAGCTGCAGCGCTGATGCGAGATAGAAGAGATGAACTTTGTGGTGTTGTGATGAGGGAATCTGGCAAGACATGGCGAGAAGCGGATGGGGACGTATGCGAGACCATTGATTTTTGCGAGTATTACGCAAGGATGGCTCCTCAATTGTTTGAATATGAACGATTAGGTGAGTTTATTGGAGAACTTGACCAACAGTTCTACCAACCGCGAGGTGTTGCTGCTGTGATTAGCCCTTGGAATTTCCCAATGGCAATTTGCTGTGGGATGACCGTTGCTGCACTCGTGACAGGAAACACTGTCATCGTCAAACCCGCTGGCCAAACAACTGGAATTGCACAGATTATTTGTGAGTTACTCTGGGAAGCAGGCGCACCTAAAGACGTTCTTCATTTTGTTGCTGGCCCCGGTTCAGTTGTCGGTTCAGCTCTCGTCCGTGATCCACGTGTCGCAGTCATTGCATTTACAGGTTCAAAAGGTGTTGGACTTGACATTCTAGAAGCTGCTGGAAAAGTCCCTGAAAACCAACCGTTTGTAAAAAAGGTTGTTTGTGAAATGGGCGGTAAAAATGCAATCATCATTGATGCCTCTGCGGACTTAGATGAAGCAGTATTAGGAGTCAGACAAAGTGCATTTGGGTATCAAGGGCAAAAATGTTCCGCATGCAGCAGGGCCATTGTTGTCGATTCAGCCCATGATGTATTCCTAGAACGCCTCATCGAATCTTCTCGAACGCTCGTCATCGGCGATGTGATGAATCCTAGTACCGATGTTGGGCCAGTCATTGACAAAAATGCAGCTGATGAGATTAAGAGATATATCGAGATAGGCAAACAAGAAGGTACACTCGAACTCGCACAACCGATTCCTGTGGGGCTAGAAGAGAAAACGGGCAGAGAGTACATTGCCCCTCATATTTTTTCTGGAATCAAGGGTGACGATGTGATTGCTCAAGAAGAGATTTTCGGACCAGTGCTTGCTGTGATTCGGGTTAAGGATTTTGATGAAGCACTTCAAGTCGCCAACTCCACAGAATACAAACTCACCGGAGCTGTTTACAGTAGAAAACCATCGAACTTAGAAAAAGCAAGGCGACAATTCAGAGTCGGAAACTTATACCTCAATCGAGGCAGCACTGGCGCACTTGTTGGCAGACAGCCATTTGGCGGTTTTGGAATGTCTGGAGTCGGTTCTAAAGCTGGTGGGTGTGATTACTTATTGCAATTTGTGGAACCAAGAGCAATCTGTGAGAACACGATGCGGCGTGGATTCGCACCGGGTCTCTAGGTCATATTCCAAGTTGATTTAACGTTTCACGAGCTAGAGTATGACCAACACACGCTTCCTCATCAACAACAAAGTCTGCTCCAGCAATAGAAAGATTGTTTTGATAAATCGAATACCTCGCTCTTGCAACAATCGGTACAGATTCTGCAAACGACTGAATTTGCTGAATGATTTGGGCTGAAGTTCTGAAGTCAGGAAGAGTTGTCACAACCAACTTCGCACTCCGAATTCCAGCATGTTCTAGTACATCTCGTCGTTGTGCATTTCCTAGAATCGAAAAAGCACCAGCTTCTCTGGCCTCTTTGACTCCGAGTTGGCTCATCTCAATCACAAGAACTTGCTGACCTGTTTCGATTAAATCGTTGACGACATTTCTGCCTGCGACACCAAATCCGATGACGACGACATGGTTTGTCAATTCCTCTCCTCCTTGCCCAGGAGTGGGATTTTGGTCGCCACCTAGCATCGTATCAATCCAAGTTGCAATGGATGTAGAGTGGCTGATGAGTAAAGGAGATAGAAGTAACGTAATCAACGAAGAACTCATCATCAGTTGAAAAAGATCGTCATTCATTAACTTTGTATTAAGTGCTTCGGCACCGATGACAAAGCTAAACTCTCCAATCTGAGCCAAACATAAGCCCGACGCGATAGCGACGCGCCGTGGCTGTTTCCAAATCACTGCAATCAACCCAACAATGAGTGTTTTGCCTATGAGTATGCAAGCGACAACGCCAATCGCCCAGAGCCAGTGAGATGATTCTATGAGCCAAGGCAAGTTCGCAAGGGTGCCAGTTGCAGCAAAGAACAATGAAAGGAAAATGTACTTCAGAGGAGCCATATCTCCGCGGACTTGAGTTGCAAAGGGTGATCCTGCAAGAATGAGCCCAGCAATAAACGCGCCAAGTGCAGGTGATAGGCTTAATTTATTCGCGAGCCACATTGCAGAAAGACAAGTGACAATGCCAAGAAGGACGGGAAACTCCGTGGAACGCCTAATGAGCGCTGCCCCAAAGAGCCGTGGTAATACCAAAACGCCAACTAAAAAAACCGCCACAATGAAGACCATGAGTTGTGTACTTGCAATTCCAATTTGTGCAACGACTGTGGATGCTTCTGATGTTTGTTGTATAAACGCAACTAACAACATTAGAGGAACGATTGCTAGATCTTGAACGAGCAAAATACTAAATGCAATTCGACCATGGGTTGCATCAAGTTCACTTCGGTCTTGTAAGACACGTGAGACAACGGCTGTTGAACTTAACGCTCCCATTGCTCCTACGATGACTGCTGCTTTCATAGGAGCATGAAACAATCTTGCTAAAGCAAAGCCAATTGCACCCGTGAGTACAACTTGCAACACCCCAATAATCATCCCCCTACCCATCAACAGTTTTAATCGACGTCCATTCACTTCTAGCCCGATTGTGAAGAGTAGAAGCGCCACTCCTATCTCGGCTATCGATCGAATTGACTCTTCATCTGATGAAACCCAGTTGAGTAGTCCAGGACCAACGATGGTGCCAGCAAGAAGATATCCAAAGACTCCGCTGAAACCTAATTTTTCTACAATGATGCCAAGTACGACAGCAACGCTGAGTAAGATTGTGATGTCACCAACAATGTGCCAGAAATCCATTGTTGCACATCATAGTCTGACAACTGACCCCAAGTGCTAGACACGTTAAGATACATCGGATGGAAATTGTCGTCCTGTTATGTGTTGGTCTAGTAGCCGGTGGACTTGGGGGTCTTCTTGGAATTGGGGGTTCTGTCATTATGATTCCTGCGATGGTGATGATTTTGGGCTGGGATTTCCATCTCGCCCAAGCAATCGCAATGACTGTCAATCCTGCAGTTGCACTTTCCTCCGCATTTAAACATCAGCGGAATAAAAATGTCTCATGGCAGAGCGTGAAATACGTTCTTCCCATCTCAATCGTATGCATCTGCATCGCTGCTTGGCTGAGCAATGCCGTTCCAAGTAGTTGGCTTGAGTTATCGTTTGGTTTGTTTCTCGTATGGGTTCTATGGGATCAAATTTCGTGTCTTAGTGGTCGTACAGCCCCAATCATCAAAGATTCCAATCAGACTCCAGTACGAGGTGCGATTACTGGTAGTGTCACAGGAACAACAGCGGGTTTACTCGGTATCGGTGGCGGTCTAATACAAGTCCCCTTACTGAACCGATTATGTGGTTTAAACATTAAACACGCAATTGGAACTTCTTCCTCAATCATGTTTATCACCGCTATATGTGGTGCGATTGTAAAAGATTCTTCATTGCCAGCTGACACACAAGGCGTACAAGAACTCTTTACGAGAGTTGCCTGGCTCATCCCTGGAGCAATTGTAGGAGGATGGTTCGGTGCAGTATTGACAAATCTGTTACCTGTCTTTTACATACGAATCATTTTCTCAATTCTTGTCATCCTAGCATCGTACAAACTCATACTCAGCGGAAGCACTTCATTGTTTTGAAACTATCATCGAGTTTTCTTCTGACATTGTTGCTGTAGTGTAATGATCGCATCTCTGACAATTGCTGTCCCATCTTCTTCACCGAGTTGAAGAAGATCCTCCGCTTTGAGGGGTTTACCTGCTGCAACTTCGATACGACCATGCAATTTAGGTTTTGAGCCCATCGGATACGCATCAAATGCACCATCAAAACCAACAGGCACGATTGTTGCTTTACTTTTTTTAAGCAACAACCAAAAACCGCGTTGGAACGGACCTACAGTCCCATCAGTCGTTCGTGTTCCTTCAGGAAACATCATGACGCATCGTCCTGCATCAAGTTCCTTTAGTGCTTGCCGAATTGCAGAGGTATCACTCTCGCCTCGTCTAACAGAGATAGCACCAAAACCGTTCATAAATCTTGCTAGTAGTTTTGAATGAAACAACTCTTCCTTGGCGATACCCTTGAATGGTCTATCGTGTACGAGGACACCTACAATCGCCGGGTCAAAATTTGATTGGTGATTGGCGACGAACAAAATTGGTCCACTCCTTGGAACATAATGCTTGCCATGGCTTCGATATCGGTACAGGATAAAGAGGCACACACGTAAGAACCAAATCACGATGGTCCACCAAAACAACACATGCCAAATGCTTAACCCCTTAGCCCTTCGATTAATCTGAAACAATGAGAACATCAAGAATTCAATAACTGGTTGACTTTAGTTTCAATTGCATCGACGACATCTGATAACGTTAACTCCGAAGTGTCGATAATCATTGCACCTTCGGGGCACAGGAGTGGACCATCTAAACGAGTTGAGTCAATCTGATCTCTGGCTACTAAATCATGTTGAACATCCGCATCGAGAACTTCTTTCCCAGAATCTCTTAGTTGCTTCACTCTGCGTTTTGTTCTCTCATCAACTGCTGCAACAAGGAAGAATCGTGCATCAGCTTCAGGAAAAACAACCGAACCCTGATCTCGTCCTTCTGTTACCATCAGCGGGTGATGTTCAGCAATCTTTCGTTGCTGCTTGACGAGCATTGTTCGGACTTCGGGCTGTTTTGCAACAATAGAAACAACTCGACCGATTTCTAACTCGCGAATTTTCTGAGAAACATCTCGACCATCGAGAAGAACTAAGGGTGGCGATTGTTCCCAATCGAATGTAATTTCATGCTGAAGCAATTCATTGGAAAGTGCAATCCCATTGGTTGGGTCAATCCCATGCTCAATCGCAAGGAGTGCCACTGCCCGATACATTGCACCTGTATCGAGACAATCCGTTCCCAATCGTTTTGCAAGTTCCTGTGCTACTGTTGTTTTCCCTGTTCCAGCTGCACCATCGATTGTGACTATGAACCGATTTGTTTGCATCTCTACTTGTTGTCCTCAAGGTGAGCTTGCAGCACCTTCACTACTTTTGATACTTCTTTCAACGCATTTCCTTTGCCTCTGTAATTCAGCGCTATGGTATTGGAGTATCCAACCTCTATCACTGCTTTAAGACCTTCAAGGGGATCAATCTTTTTTTTCCCTCTGCCATTTGGGAAATCCGCAATAATGCCACCTGCATAAGGTGCTAATTTTCGAAGTGCTTCGATTCCATCTCCACTTGCACTCGCGAATTCAAAGGTTGGGAGCGTCCCTATTCTAAAACCTCCAATTTGTTTCACAATTTCAATATGCTTATCTGGGTCACTTGAGGCACCCTCGCAAGGCTGAAGTAGTAAATTCAACTCTAGTCTTTCCACGCCCTGCATTGCGTGACGAATCTGTTCAACAATCTCATCAACCAATGCTTGGTCATCTGGAAATGTCGGGGTGATCGCAATCGCATTACAACCAAGCCGATTTGCCGCTACAGAGAGCCGTTGGATTCGTTCTAGTGATTGTTCGCGACTGTGAAGTAAGTCCATGGGTGTGTTATCGCGAACGAGCAAACATGGGGATTTTGCTTTATCGGCATTATTCCGAAATGTGTCATACGTATCCATTGTCCATCCCGAAAGATGGTCAGCGTCGATGAGAACTCCTCGTAAGCCAAGTTTCTCAGTTGATAACTGAGGCACATCGAGAATTTCTTGATCCCCTACTTCTAAAAGAGGGTTTAATGATTGAATTGCTAGGGTGAGTAAAACGGTCATAAAAAGTTTCGTACAGAATACCTATTAAGGGATTTCCAAGGGTGTTAAAGGCGGTACTATACCACCCCATAACTACCCTAAAGGAGTGTAATTGAATGTCAAGTCCATCTGATTTACGATTTTCCGAATCCCACGAATGGTTCAAAGTTGACGGAGATACGGTCACATTAGGAATAACGCAGTTTGCGGCGAATGAGTTAACGGATATCACCTATGTTGAGATGCAACCGGTTGGTACGAACGTGACTAAGAACGAATCTGCAGGTGAGGTCGAGTCAGTTAAAACAACAAGTGATGTTATGTGTGCATTCAATGGTGAGATTGTAGAAGTGAACGAAGCAGTTGTAGAAGATCCTTCTCTTCTTAATTCCGACCCTTTTGGAGACGGTTGGCTTGTCAAAATTCGTATCGAAGGACCTGCTGAGTGCGATTCTCTTCTAGACCAACCTTCGTACGATAGTCAATATCCAATCTAGTTCTTAGATGTTCCAACTTGTCAGTGAATTCGATCCGAAGGGAGACCAGCCCCAAACAATCGATCAACTTGTTTCTTGGGTCAATCAAGGAGAACGACACCGTACACTTCTTGGTGCGACTGGCACTGGCAAGACATTCACAATGGCGAATGTCATTGCAAAAACAAACAAGCCCACTCTCATTTTAAGCCACAATAAAACGCTTGCAGCACAACTCTTTGAAGAGATGCGTGTGCTCTTTCCACATAACGCAGTTTCATATTTCGTGAGTTATTATGATTACTATCAGCCGGAAGCTTACATCCCTCAACGAGATATTTATATTGAAAAAGACGCTTCTCGCAATGACGATTTAGACCGACTTCGACTTAAAGCAACAAGTAGTTTAATCTCTCGAGATGATGTCATTATTGTTTCTTCAGTTAGTTGTATCTATGGTTTGGGTTCTCCTGACTCGTATCAAAATAGAATCATTTCCATTTCATCTGGCCAAACGATTAACCGGAGGGAACTGCTACTTGAACTCACTGAAATGCAATACAAACGAAATGACGTAGAGTTTGTACGTGGTTCATTTCGTGTTCGCGGCGATGTGATTGAAATTTTCCCTGCGTACGAACAATTTGGCATTCGAATCGAATTCTTTGGTGACACAGTGGAACGTATAGAATTGATCCATCCTGTTTCTGGCGAAAGTCTTGCAACAGAGAATGACGCCTTCATTTTTCCTGCTGTGCATTACGTCATGCCACAAGAGGGTTTGAATAGAGCTTGTAAAGCAATTCGCGAAGAGTTAAAGATGCACGTCATTCGACTTAAAAACGAGGGAAAACTACTTGAGGCACAACGAATTCTTGCCCGAACAAACTATGACTTAGAGATGATTGAAGAAATTGGGTATTGCGGTGGGATTGAAAATTACGCACGGCATCTTGAGAATCGAGAAGAGGGTAGTAGGCCCTATTGCTTGCTTGATTATTTTAGTCATATCCCGAATCGTAATCCTGAAGATTGGCTTCTTTTTATTGATGAATCACATGCCACAATCCCGCAAGTTCGAGCTATGTATAACGGTGATCAAGCAAGAAAACGAACGTTGGTGGAGCATGGTTTTAGGTTACCTAGTGCGTTGGATAATCGACCGTTAATGTTTGATGAGTTTGAATCACTTGTTCCACAAACTATTTACGTCTCAGCGACTCCGGGCCCCTACGAACTTGAAAAATGTGAAGGTGTTATTGCTGAGCAAGTTATTCGTCCTACTGGGTTACTCGATCCTGTAATTGAAGTGCGTCCAGCATCAAATCAAATACCAGATTTGATAGAAGAAGCAAAAGAGCGAGTAAAAAATCGAGAACGAGTGATTGTCACCGTTTTAACGAAACGAATGGCTGAAGATTTATCTGAGTATTTCACAAAGACTCATCTCAAAAGTAGATATTTACATAGTGACATAGAAACACTTGAGAGACTTGAGATTCTTCGTGAACTTCGTGAGGGCAACTTTGATGTACTCATTGGCGTGAACTTACTTAGAGAAGGGCTTGATTTGCCGGAAGTCTCTCTTGTGACAATTCTTGATGCAGATAAAACAGGTTTCTTAAGGAGTGAAACCAGTCTTATCCAAACAATTGGTAGAGCAGCACGAAATGTAAACGCAAAAGTCATTCTATATGGGGACACTATTACACAACAAATGCAGAATGCGATGGATGAAACTGAACGCCGAAGAGCTATTCAACTTGAATACAACAAGAAGAACAACATTACTCCAGAGTCCATTAAAAAAGCCATTCGAAGAGGAATTGAAAATGAATTGTCTGCGAGACAGATCGCAAGAGAAGCGTTTCACGCTGATGGAAATGAAGAAGATTTTGATATTGACGAACGAATTGAAGAACTTGAAAACAAAATGCTAGCCGCTGCAGACGACTTAGATTTTGAATTAGCAGCAGATTTAAGGGATAAAATTACAGCGCTTCAGGCACAGAACACTTCGTAGTAGTAGGCATTTTCCTACAACCAATATCGTTTCTCCAGAATGCACCATCAAAGTGTATCTCTTTACAAGCATTGTTTGCAAGCTCACGAGAATCTGCTAAACAAGGTGAAAGTGCAGTCACGCCTAGAACTCTACCTCCAGATGTCTCAAGATGTTCACCGGTGCAATCTGTCCCTGCTTGAAAGATGACCACATCTCCAAGAGACTCCGCTTTCTCAATTCCTGTAATCACATTTCCCTTTTCGTAAGAGCCAGGATACCCTTCGCTGCACATGACTACACAACACGCAACATTCTCATCAAATGCAATTGAAGCATCATCCAGTGTTCCATTCGCAGTCCTCCAAAGGATATCTAACAAATCTCCATTGAGTCTTGCCATCAGAGGTTGGGTTTCTGGATCACCAAAGCGGCAGTTAAACTCAAGCACTTTTGGCCCACCTGGTGTAAGCATCAGCCCCGCATAGAGAACGCCTCGATATTCAATTCCATCTCTTCGCATAGCGTCAACAGCAGGAACAAGAATCTCTCGTTCAACATATTCCATCATCTCGTGATCAAGTAGTGGTGCTGGGCAAAATGCTCCCATGCCACCTGTGTTTGGACCAGTGTCACCTTCACCGACTTGCTTATGATCTTGGCATACATCAAGAACCCAGATCGTTCCGCCATCAACGAGCGCAAGGACGCTTACTTCATCGCCCGTCATAAACTCTTCGATGAGAATCGTGCCACCCGCTTCTCCGAATGCATTTTCTTTCATGATATGGTCAACAGCGCGTAGCGAATCTCCAACTGTCTTACAGATGATGACTCCTTTCCCTGCTGCTAAGCCACTTGCTTTGATGACACAGGGTTCTTCCCTTGAGTCAAGCACCATTTGTAACTCATCTGAAAATGTGCGTTCTGATGTTTTTTCTCGAAGACTACACCACTCGATAAAGGATTCCACTTCCTTTGCAAGTTCAACTTTCGAATCCTGCTCTAGTTCTGCATCAAGACCTCTAATCAAATAACTTCGAGCAGCATCAACGTCTGTAAAAGACCTTGCATCCGCAGTAGGGATTGATGCTTGTCGCATCAGATCTTTGGCATACGACTTATCCGATTCAATTCTTGCTGCTTCTTTGTTTGGTCCAAAGACCAAACGTTTTTCTGTAGCCAATTCATCTGCTATCCCTTCAGCGAGGGGGACCTCAGGGCCAACGACGACTAAATCGATATCATGTTGGTCACACCAACGACCAAGAAAAAATGCGCGGGCTGGATGCCACTGTTGGTCACATGGTTCCGCAAGAGATGCAATTCCACCATTGGTCATATCTGTTGCGAACAGTGTGCCCAATTTTGGCGATTGCGCCAGTTTCCATGCTAACGCGTGCTCTCTCCCCCCACCGCCAATGAGCAACACATTGCAATTATTCGGGCATGATTTTTCAGTCGCCATTTACGTATTGTAACGAAGTGGTCACTATTTGATTGAATCAAGGGGAATCTCAATTCGACATTGCAAGCCATCCTGTACATAGTTCAATTCGATATGACCATGCATCTCGTGTTCGACGAGCCCTTTCAATAGCGAGGTTCCTGTACCTGATGAAATCTCATCAAGAATCGTAGGACCACCACATTCAATCCAAGATATCGAAGCTGAATTTCCATTTTCTAACTTTTCTGAGGTGATTGATACGTTTCCATCAGCATTTGAAAGACTGCCGTACTTTACAGCATTGGTTGCTAACTCGTGAATCACCATACACATTGGTCTTGCTAGCATCCCCGGCAACTCGATGTCTGGCCCGGAGAACTTGATTCTCTCGACTGGTCCAACCATATAAGGTTGCAGGGTGAGCGTGAGAATATCTCTCATCCAAGCACCATTCCAGTGTGATTTCGCGAGTGTTGAGTGTGCGATTGCAAGCGCATGCAACCGACCTTCGAGTGTTTTCACAAACTCTTCAACTGTATCATTACCTTGTCTCGACAAGCCAACTAGAGAGATGACGGCAGCAATATTATTTTTCACACGGTGATCAAGTTCACTCATCATGATCGTTTGTTGCTGCTCCAACTTACTTCTTCTAGTAATATCTACAGCAACGCCTGATAAGCCAACAACAATTCCATCATCGTCGTTTACCGGTGTAAGCCACAGTTCGAAAGTACGTTCGCCTATTCTCGCGATCATATGGCACTCACTACCAGAAAGTGCGTTGTTTACTTGTTCAAGTATATCTGGATAGTTTCGGTAAATTTGATACACACTCTTCCCAACAACTTCTCCTGCCCCTGCACCCATACTTTCTAATCCAAGACCTTCACTTAATGTAAAGACACCTTGAGAATCAATTCCGAAAAGAATCACAGGTGAATGAGACGTAACTAAGCGGTACCGCTCTTCTGATCTACGAAGGTTGTACTCTTCAGCAATCTGCTTTCGATCTTCAATTCTCCGTTCAACCAAGCGGGAATATCCATCAAGGACAAACTTTGCTTCATCTATCTCAAGTGGAATCCATGTTCGGTCACTTATAGTTTCAAAACAAACGAAACCCTCGACAACAGAGTTTATGTAGGCAGGTACAGCAATGACTGCTCCAACCGAACTTTCTTTCAACGCATTTAGAACGGTGTCGGGTACTTGAATATCGCGAGTATTTGCGAATGAAACGATTCCGTATTTTTCAAGTTGTTCTTTCCACCAAGTTGAGGCTTCATCTTGAATTTGAATTGGCAGTTCTGCTTCGACTCCACCAGTGGCTCTGCTCCATTCATGAGTTATGAATGTACGATTATCATTTCTAAATCGAACAAGTCTTACGCGATCAACAAGCATCGCAGAACCAAGTAATTTTAGAAAATTGCTTATCGATTCAGATAAGTCAGAATGTTCAAGTAGCGCACGTAGGGAACTTCTCCCAGCAAAATGGATTCTGTCGGTGTATTCCACAATACGCTGTCGCGTAATATCACTAAAAACACCTACTATAGTTGTTGAATCCAATCGTTTACATCGAAGTCCAATCCACCGATAACGATCATTCGAATCTCGAAATCGATACGAAATGTGTTTTTCGGTTATCTCAGTTGTTGATTTTAGCGCACCGCGAACAGCGTCCACATCAGTTGGGTGAACGCGACCAATCCACAACGACTGCGTATCAGTAAACTGTTGGCTTTGTACACCTAGAATTGATGCGGCATTCTCACTTATATATGAAGTAATCCAATCACCTTTAAGTTGAAGGCAGTGGACACCTGTCGAAAGATTTTTCAAGGCAA
>CAZVAE010000012.1:0-15892 GCA_964624985.1 uncultured Isosphaeraceae bacterium
TTTGGCATGTTGCTTGCATACATCGGTGTCGCCATTCTCAGTTTTGGCGCAAGCATCGCTGCTGCGGGAATTGCCCTGCTTACAATTTTGATGTATCTCTTTATCTATACACCATTAAAATCAAGGACATCGTTTAATACAATTGTTGGTGCCGCCGTTGGAGCATTACCACCGCTCATTGGTACGGTTGCTGCGAGTGGTACAATCGATGTGACTGGTTGGATTCTCGCTGGCATCCTGTTTGTATGGCAGATTCCACACTTTCTAGCGCTCGCATGGATGTACCGAGAAGATTATGCACGTGGCGGATTCCGCATGTTGCCCGCAATCGATGCAAGTGGTGAACTGACAGCACGAGCCAGTGTCATGTCGAGTCTGTGCCTTATCCCTCTCGCATTTTTTATGACCATGGTTGGTGCAACCGGCTTACTCTTTGCAATTGCAGGAACCATTCTTGGTGGATTTTTAACGATGCGCAGCATCGCGTTTTGGAAAACACGAACCGAGGCATTGGCACGCCGGCTCTTTTTCGCAAGTATCATCTATTTACCATTGCTCTTGCTCTTCATGCTGATGAGCAGACAAACCGTTGAGTGGATTCAAGTTGGTCCATAACGAATCCAATCCAGACGTTCGACTTACATTTCGTGGAGGTGGCTGGGTCCTTGCACTGATGATGATTGTCGTTATTGCAATCATCGGGTGGGCGATTTCGCCAGCAATCCTTCGACTTGCGTATCCGGCTCCTGGCGATGGGAAAACCATCGAGTCCTATGCGTTTAATCTATCAGAACTTCGGATGAGCCAAGAATTGATTGTCCCCGCGATGCAACATCGTGATATGTCACCAGTTCTTACTGACCCTTCACTTTTAAGTGTGGAAGAACTCGCAAAGAAAAACGAAACGAAACGAAGTCCCTTTCTTGTCCCTAGCGATCTAGTCGTTGGAGTCACGATTGAAGGTGAATCGAGGGTGTATCCGCTCCATGTCTTGAACGTGCACGAAATCATCAATGACACGATTCAGGGTGTCCCTATTCTCGTCTATTGGAATTGGCCAAGCGGCAACGTTGCGGTATATGAGAGAGTAGTTCATAACGAAACAATCGAATTCGGAATGAGCGGTCTATCTGGAAATGGAAGTATGTTGCTCTATGAAAACCAACAAGAAGAGGGCGGAGAACAACTCTATTCGATGATCCTAGGCGAATCGATCAGTGGAATTGCGAAAACACTTGCACCAATCCCACACGAAGTCACAAGTTGGGAGTCTTGGCTCGAAAGGCATCCGGATACGAAGTCGCTCGCACCAGACGAGGATTTCAAAAAGAGATATCGAAAGGGTGATCCAAGAACGTACTTTCTGAATGACACCATCTATTTTCCTGTACAACCAATGCCAAGCGACGAAACGCATCCAAAAGCTCCTGTCATTGCGGTACAAACGAATGGTGGTTATGAAGTGTTTTCAATTCAATCGTTGTACGACAATGCGATTGATGGAACGGTCAAGGTGAAGGTTGGAGAAGAAACTCTCGTGTTTCACGTTGACACACCGCCCCTGTACGCAACGGTACACGATCTTCAAGGAAATCTCCTTCCAAGTCAACGTGCACTCTGGTTTACATGGTTTGCCAATCACCCTGAAACGACAATCAATACCGTTACAGATCGTTAATGTTTTAACTTTTCAAGTGCTTCGGTAACTTTTGGCGTATCGCCTTTGATAATTGTGGGTTGATACTCCATGGAATCTGTCAGCGCAAGGCAGATGAAGAGGACAACAAACAAAATCGAACCAACAAATATAAATGCGATAAACGGCCTGTCCCAACGCAAGTGCATAAAATAGAGTCCGACTATTGTTGCTTTCACTGTTGCAACAAACAGTGCCACGATGATGCCCATCTCTGCCATGTTGATTTCAGTAAAATCAAAAAGAGATACCCAAACCGTTACTGCTGTAAGGAAGAGAAGTATTGCACAAATGAGCGAAAGAAATTTGATGGACACGACATGTCCTACTTGATCATCATGATGTGAGTCTGCATTTGACATTGGTTTCCTCGTTATTCGCCTGGGTGCTTCACACCTTCACGCCAATGGTATCCCTGTTCTTCTGGATCCCACTCTAACACACTGTAATCGTAACAATCACCAACCGTTGGTTGCTCAGCAAAGTTATCCCATGGTGGTGGTGATGTGCACTGCCATTCTAAACTTCGACCACCCCATGGATTCGCAGGTGCTTTTCGTCCACAGAAAACAGAATGGAGCAAATAGATTGCACAGAGTACGAATCCAACAGCCATCACTGTCGAGCCAATCGTAGAAATAACGTGGTAAATTTGAAACTCTGGCATTTCGGTATACGTGCCATATCGCCTTGGCATCCCCTTTGAACCCAACATGAACTGGGTAAAGAACGTCAAGTTAAAACCAATAAATACCAGAATTGCGGAAATCCTGCCCGCGTTTTCGTTGTACATCTTCCCAACCATTTTGGGCCACCAGTGGTGGATGCCACCCAAGAATCCAATGAGTGCTGAGCCCATCATGACGTAATGAAAGTGCGCGACTACGAAATAGGAATCATGTAAATGCACTGCCGTCGCGAGTGTCGCATGATACAACCCAGTTAAACCACCAATTGTAAAGATGAAGATAAATGCCAAGCCGTACAACATCGGCGTATTCAAACTTATTGACCCTTTGTATAGAGTCGCGAGCCAGTTGAATACCTTTACTGCAGATGGGATTGAAACACTAAATGTGATCAACGAGAAGATTACGTTCATTGGGGCTGACTGCCCTGAGGTAAACATGTGGTGTCCCCAGACGAGGAATCCGAACATCGCAATAGCAATAGAACTATATGCAATGAATTTGTACCCAAAAATATGACGGTGTGAATGGACCGAAATCAGCTCACTCACGACACCCATCGCTGGGAGAATCATGATGTATACAGCAGGATGCGAATAGAACCAGAAGAAATGCTGATAGAGCACAGGGTCTCCGCCCATCGCTGGATCAAAGATACCAATTCCCATTGTCCGTTCAACAATCAGTAAGAGCAGCGTTATCCCAATGACAGGCGTTGCGAGCACTTGGATAATTGCCGTCGCATACGTTGCCCATAAGAATAGGGGCATCTTAAACCACGTCATACCCGGAGGGCGGAGGCGATGAATTGTGACAATAAAGTTCATCCCTGTAAAGATTGAACTAAATCCAAGAATAAATGCACCAAGGAGTACGGGGATAATCCCTGTCATACCTGTTGTTGAATCAAGACTATATGGTGTATAGAACGTCCACCCGGTGTCAACACCGCCAGCAAGCGCGATTAAGAAAAAGACAAGTCCGAAGACCCACAACCACCAACTAAACAAGTTGAGTTTTGGGAATGCCACATCTTTTGCGCCAAGCATGATTGGCAGGACAAAGTTACCAAGTGCTGCCGGTACCGCTGGGATAATGACGAGAAACACCATGATGGCACCGTGTGCAGTGAATACTTGGTTGTATTGATCTTGTGTTAATATTGTTCCTTCGGGAGTTAACAGTTGGAAGCGAATCAAAAGCGAGAACACGCCACCCAATAAAAAGGCGCCAAGAACACAAACCAAATACAAGACTCCAATTCGTTTGTGGTCTAACGTGAATAACCACGACCAAATGCCTTTGGTGTGATTGAGATAATTATCCGTCACGGCTGGTTTAGGTTGTAGTGCGTGTTCAGTATCCATTGTTATTCCCTTGGTGTCCCATCTGGATTCACCGTTATGTTCCCCTCTTCGTCAGTGACTTCATGGAGATGTTTAAACATCTCAATAAGAGCTGTAATCTGTTTCTCTTTTAACTGCCCTTGGAATGAAGGCATAGAACCAAGATACCCCTGAACAATGTGACCTTGAGGATCAACGAGTGAGGAACGGATGTAATTTTCGGGCTGTACATACTCAGTGTTTTCTCCGAGTAAATCTGACAATGTTTCGCCCGATGTAAACTTCACATCGCCCCCTTTCACTCGATCCCACAATCCCTTGAACGAAGGACCTGTTCCACTTGTTCCGTCTAGAGAATGACAAGATTGGCAACGGTTATAAAGGCGATTGATGGCGTATGCGGGTAACTCAGCAATGGTCATATCTTCATATTCGCTTGCCAATTTCACCATACGCGGTTCAAACTCTTCCTGCGGGACAACGTGTACGATTGCATACATTTTTGAATGATCCATGCCGCAATATTCCGCGCAGTTCAAGATGTAATCACCAACTTCTGTTGCTTCAAACCAGAGAGATGTGTACCGACCAGGAACCACGTCCATCTTCACACGAAAGTCAGGTATCCAAAGACTGTGCAGGACATCATTTGAGGTCATCAATAGTCGCACAGGTTTTCCGACCGGCACAGTAAGTTCTGCGACTTCAGATGCGCCGTAGATTGGATGGTCAAACGTCCATGACCAGCGCTGCGCTGTCACCTGAACTTCATACGAGCCCTCGGGAGCTTCCTGTAAATTGAGATACCCTCGCATCCCTACAACAAAAATGATGACAACAAGAATCATTGGGACCACCGTCCACGCAATCTCGATTGGCGTGTTGTGTGTTGGCCCCTGGGCGACAACTTCATGTCCCCGTCTACGATACTTAATCATAAACAAGACCAACAGCGCTGTTATCCCAAAGAAAAAGAAGTAGCAAATCCATGTAATGACATCAAATGTGAAATCAACGCTCTCTGCAACAGTAGACGCCTGCTTTGGTAGCCAAAAGTTTGCAGGTTTACCTGAAGTTGTCGTTGCGAGTAATGTTGTAAGTATCGAGGACATCATGAAACTGTCTCATCCTTATCGTTCGAATTGTTACTTAGTTTTTCAGGCGTTGCCCAACTAAGAACTGCGATTCCGCCACCAAGCATCACGAGCATCAGAACCGCACCTGTTCGCATAAGTTTCCAAGCGCTTGGGGTATAACTGTTTCGATCAGGATCATATTGAAAACAGTTGAAGAGCAACAATTTATCAAGTGTTGTTCCTATTTTTCCTTCGGATGCTTCGATGAGTGCAAATCGTAAATCTTGACCCCGAAATTGAACGTCGTTCATGTATTTTGAAATTCGACCGTCGGGGGTAATAAACATAATGCTCGCTGTGTGGTGGAACTCGCCTGTTTGTTCATCAAACACATATCCAAAGCCGAGTGTGTCAGCAAGCGTTGTAATATTTTCTTGCTCTCCTGTAAGGAAATGCCAACCACGTTCCGCACCTTCGCGACCATAATGGCTGAGATAACCCTCCTTGTTCTTTTTCGCAAGCGGCGCTTTTTCATCTGGGTTGATGCTTAACGTCACAACGTCAAACTGTTCACCGAGAGTCCATTCCATTTCTCCCATTCCAGCAACCAAGCCATTCAGTGTAAGACTACAGAGCATTGGGCAACGGTAGTAATTGAGCGTTACGATGATCGGTTTCTCGCCGTTGAAGTATTGACCCAACACGATGTCGTAACCTTCCTCGTCAACGAACGTTAAATCAAGGGGGAGCTGCGAATCAAGATGCTCGGTAATGCCCACACCTTCAAGTTCAGGAATTTTTTCATCAGCGAATGTTGGACCAGCGTGCAATGCGGTTCCACTGGAACAAATCGCAAAGATTGCGACTGCGAGTTGCCAAACTAGACGCTTGAAATTCATTTCTTCGTATGATTCCCTGCCACAATGTCCATGGCTTGATCGATTGGAATGACAAGTTTCTTCTCACGTTCACTTGTTTCAGGGTTATGTACATCCACCCAGTGTGCGGACTCTTCGAGTACTGCCTCTTGAGAAGCCACGACCATGTTTTGCTGTTCATAACGAACATTGATATGTTTATCGAGG
The DNA here is from genome assembly GCA_964624985.1 of uncultured Isosphaeraceae bacterium. GTDB lineage: Bacteria > Planctomycetota > Phycisphaerae > Phycisphaerales > SM1A02. Next base: position 5,893 of record CAZVAE010000012.1, read on the forward strand.
GCTTCGCTCGTTTCAGCGCGGTAGAAGATCCCACATGTAAATGCCACGGTCGCAATCATAAGAAATGAGCCACCAATACCAATTGCCCATGTTGCCCAGCCGTCTGGGTCTTCATGATCTTCGATAAGGTGAGGTTGTTCGGGTGAATGACTCATAATTAACTCTTACATATTTTCAAAGTGCAGTGCTTCGCCCAATCGCGGATCGCCACTTGCAACAAGATTACATTTCCTTAAATTTAACAGTGTTCCTCCACAGACCAAGAGTACCATTCCTGCTAAACATGTGAGATTCATAAGATTCCAGCCATACCCAATTTGTTCTGCAGTTACTGTTTCAGCAAGTTGGTTGTACGACGTTGCATGTTCGATGGCAGTTTCAGGCACAACGGGCATCACGAGCCAGTACATATCAACAAAGAACATCAGAAGGAGCCAGCCAGCAATCAGTGGTAACGTTGAACGCCATCGCTTCGTCCATCTTGTGATTAAGAGAAGGAAGGGAATGATAAAATGACCAACGAGAAGCAAGATTGAAATTGGAGCCCAGCCACCAAGTTGCCTTGTGATGTACCAACCAGTTTCCACGGGTAAGTTTGCGTACCAAATTAACATATATTGGCTGAAACCAATATATGCCCAAAAGACAACCCCGAGTCCAAAGAGCCATTTCCCAAGATCATGGTAATGCTCTGTAGTAATCGATTGTCGGAGATGGCCTGTTGATTGCAGGTATCGGGCGAACAAGATAATGAACGAGAAAAAGGCGGTCATTGTTGCTGCAAAGTAATACACTGCAAACATCGTGCTGAACCACTTCGGTTGTAATGTCATAACCCAATCGATAATTGCATAACTCTGAGTGAGAGCATATAGAATCATGCAGAGTGGTGCCCATTGTTGCATTTTGTGTGTCCATTTGACATCCCCATCTTGGTCTTGATTGGTCGACCACTTGAAATAGAGTGTGCCTATCACCGTCCACACAAACAAAAAGAAGATTGCACGAATGACCCAAAAGTTCGCGGATAAGAATGCTTCTTTTGAGTGCGGCATGTGCGCTTTTGACATGTACTCTGGGTTTGCCCAGTCATATAAGACGCTCCCTTTGCCACTTAAAACTAAGATTAAAATTGGGACAAAGAACATCCACATCCATGACAAATTCTTTGCCATGGCTTCAGCAATCCGACGCACTGAAACGCTCCACCCAGAACGGGTAAGGTGTTGCAACAAGACGAAAAAGAGCGCTCCAAGACAAATTCCGAGCGCTGCAATCCACGCAAACAAGTATGACTTCCAGAAGACTTCAACATCACCAAACAATGCGCTGATACCCAGTAGAGCGGTGCCAGCAATGGCAAGAAGTGGCCCTGTTTTTACTGCAACTCCGTTTAGACGGATGTTGTCCCGTTGTACATCTGCTACGTTCATTGAGCATCCCCCTCTTTTGTACGAACAGGCAAGGAGTTCGATGCTTCTACATCGTCCGGATTTGCGTCTTGAGAAATCTGCAATGCTTCTATGTAGGCAATGATGGCCCATCGATCTTGAATTGGTATCTGCGACGCATAGCCAGACATTGTGCGGACACCATTGACGATTGTGTTGTAGAGTTGCCCAATAGGCTGTTCCTTTATGACATCTTCATGAAGATTCTTCGGAGCAACCCACGATGTTCCATTCACACCTGTTTCCACAAGTTGACTTGCTCTGGCATGAATCAAACCATCGCCAAAACCGCCTTTACCATGACAGGGTGCGCAGTAAATGTTGAATCGTTCTTGCCCACGTTCGATAAAGGGGCGGTCGATGGTCAAACTTGAAGGGTACGTAGTTGCCCAAGTTCCATCAACAATACCCATGTGCAGATGTGTGTCTCCAGCCATTCCCGTTTGTGAAATCGTGCCTTCGACTCGAGGACGCATCGCTCGACCATCTAAGAATAACGCATTTGCTTCTTGCGAAACAAACTTGGGCTGATTATCCATGTTCTGAATAATATGAATCTTTGTCTTATTGCTCGAAGCGGTACGAGCACGGTAAATCACCGCGATTGGAATCGTTGCAGCACACGTAATGACGACGACTGCCCATCGAATCCAGAGCGGAGTTGCCCAAATATCTTCCATAAGTGGAGTGAGTAGGTCATCAATAATTTGTTTAATCAATTTAACCATATTATTTTTCTAACTCAATCACAGACTCGGGTTCAAGGGTATGTAAAAATGCTTCGACTTCATCTCGCTTAAACATTGGATCTTTCGCTTCAATGACGAGATAAAAACGATCATTCGTTGCGCGGACCATCTCTGGATTTTTTAACACAGGATGATAAAACATAGGCAATTTGTTTAACAGCAATGTACCGAACACTGCAGTTAATGCAGAGAGCAAAACAGTAAGTTCAAACGCAACTGGCACAAACGCAGCAGGACCGAGGAGTGGTTTGCCTGAAACATCAAATTGATAACCGACGACCGGTACTAAAGCCCATAAATCAAGCTCTAATGAGTTCGTAAAGACTTGTAGAACGCACGCAAGGAGCAGCCCTGTCAAGCCACCAAAGAAGACGAGAATCGGAAGGATGGTCGTCTTCACGCCCATTACTCTGTCTAAACCGTGCACAGGGAACGGAACATTGCAATCAAACCAGCGATACCCAGCTTTGCGTGTTTTTTCTGCAGCATGGTAAATGCCCGGAGTATCTTTAAACTCTGCTGCGAGCCCAAAGAGATCTTCGCGAGCAATTGAAGTTATCTGTTGCTCACTCATTCGTCCTCCTTCGCTGCTTCCGCAGATGCGGCCGTTTCGCCTTCCATCTCGTAGTAACTATGTCCATGGCCATGCGGATCCGCTTTAGGCATGATTGCTTTTATCTCTGCAATCGCGAGTACGGGCAGATATCGAATGAACAAGAGGAAGAAAGTCATGAAGAGTCCAAAACTTCCAAGGAATGTAAGTACATCCACCCATGTTGGTTCATAGATACCCCAACTGGAAGGCAAGAAATCATTTGCTAAAGAAGTGACAACAATCACGAAGCGTTCAAACCACATGCCCACGTTCACGAGTAGTGAAGCAATGAACATAATCGCAATGCTGTTTCGAGCTTTCTTAAACCAGAAAATTTGAGGAGTGATTACGTTACAACTCACCATTATCCAATACGCCCATCCGTACGGACCAAACGCTCTATTGATAAAGGTGAAGGATTCATAAATCTCACCGCTATACCAAGCGATGAAGAATTCCATGGAGTATGCGTATCCAACCATGGAACCAGTGAGCAGAATCACCTTGCACATGTTTTCAAGGTGCCGCATCGTGATAAAGTTTTTCAATCCCCACAACTCTCGTGCTGGAATTGCGAGAGTCATCACCATTGCAAAACCGGAAAAGATTGCACCGGCGACAAAGTATGGTGGGAAAATTGTCGTGTGCCAACCAGGCAGTTGTGAAACCGCAAAGTCAAATGAAACCACACTGTGCACTGAAAGAACAAGTGGGGTTGCGAGTGCTGCAAGCAGTAAGTATGCTCGTTCGTAGCGGTGCCAGTGTCGCATGCTTCCGCGCCAGCCCAACGAGAAAATTCCGTAGGCAATTGCTTTTACCTTTGTCTTTGTTCGGTCACGCATCGTTGCAAGGTCAGGAACCATGCCCAGATACCAGAACAACAACGAGACTGTAAAGTACGTGCCAACTGCAAAAACGTCCCAAAGGAGCGGGCTTCTAAACTGCGGCCACATGTCCATTTGGTTTGGTATGGGGAAGAGCCAATACGCAAGCCACGTTCGACCAATATGAATACCTGGGAATATGCCTGCACAAATAACGGCAAAAATGGTCATCGCTTCAGCGAATCTATTGATTGCGGTTCGCCACTTCTGCCTAAAGAGGAAGAGGATCGCTGAAATCAACGTTCCCGCATGGCCAATGCCAACCCAGAACACAAAGTTCACAATTGGGTATCCCCACGCGACAGGATTGTTGTTACCCCAAACGCCAACACCCGTAAAGACGAGGTACCCAATCAGGACTCCGAGCATTGACATCATTGAAAATGAAATGGCAAGTGAGAGATACCAAGATTTTGGAGGTTTTGGAGATTCATTAACGCTCAAAATCTCGTTCGTCACGGAACCAAAATCTTCATGATTCAAAACGAGCTGTGCTCGTTGTTGCGGATCTTCGCCTGTATTGACATTTGTGTCACCAAGTTCATTAACAGGAACTGTAGTCATTAGTGATGCCCCCCTTCCGTACTGACTGCACCATCAACAGGATTCGTCACTCTCGCAAGATATTTCGTGCGGGACTTAATGTTCAATTCTTCAAGCATTTCATAGGAACGTTTTTCATCGTGTAACTTTGAAACGCGGCTCTCTTTGTCCAACAGGTCACCGAAGACGATTGCACCTGCAGGGCATGCTTGTTCGCACGCTGTCACGATTGCACCATCTTGAATGGAGACTCGTGGATCTGCGGCTTTCTGTGCATCAGATCGTTTGACCCAAGCATTCTTAGTTGCGATTTTGACCCGCTGTATTCGCTGCGTACAGTATGTACATTTTTCCATGACACCACGCATTCGAACAGTAACATCAGGATTGAACTGCATTGCTCTTAGAGTCTTACCACCTGATTGTGCTTTGACGTAATAATCTGGTTGTACTTGCAACATTCCTGTCGAACGGAGCGGATCTCTTCGGAAGTAATCAAAATAATTGAATCGCCGTACTTTGAACGGACAGTTGTTTGAGCAATATCTCGTGCCCACGCATCTGTTGTACACCATGACGTTTAGCCCATCAGTGTCGTGTACTGTTGCTGCGACGGGGCAGACTTCTTCGCACGGTGCATTTTCACAATGGTGACATGTAACTGGTTGAATTGCGACTCCAGCAAGTTGTTCAACATCATAATCGCCATGGCTGTCTTGACCAAATGTAAAGTACCGGTCAATTCGTAACCAATGCATCTCTCGTCCAACAAGAACTTGGTCCTTACCTACGATTGGAATATTGTTTTCGGCATGACACGCAGCAACACATGCATTGCAACCTGTACACGTTGATAAATCTATAGACATCCCCCATTTGTATTGAGCACCTTCAAATTGTTGTTCTTCGTAAATCGAAAGTGAGTGTGGAACATGTCCAACATGTTGAGCAAATCCGTGATCTGCGTTGTATTGGTCTAACGTACCTTCTCGGTACAACAGTGGAATTCGTTCTTGAGCACCCTTCCCTGGAGTTGTGTTCACCCCAAAGTGCATTTGAGTGGTTGCTAATTCGTATGACGCTCCCGTTACTGTCACTTGTGCGGGTGCAGACCAAACGTTTGTTGCCGTACGAAGCGGATAGACATTCACACCTGCCCCACTGCACACTCGTCCAGCAAATGTTCTTCCGTAACCTAGTGGCAAGATGAAACAATCATTCGCGATACCCGGCACTGGCAATGCTGCGATTTCGATTGTGTTTGAACCTACAGTAATACTCAACATGTCCCCTTGAGCGACGCCTAATGATTCGGCTGTCATCGGCGAAAGAAGCGCTGCGTTATCCCAGGTTAATTTTGTAATCGTATCTGGGAGTTCTTGCATCCAACCATTGTTTGCAAAGCGGCCATCCCAAACGGATGGTGAGGGAACGAAAACTGCTGTCATTCCCTTGTCCGGTAGAGTTTCGGAATCGCTCATCGACATCTTGTTGCGGTTTACAGGCGGGGCTTCTAAACTCGATGTGTTTCCTACAACGCCATCGTGGACTGCCGTTCGCCATTCTGGATTCCACTGATCTGCCTTCGGATTAAATGTTATTCGCACTAATGTGTGACTATCTGTTGTTGATTCGCCAGCAAGGATGGCGATAAACTCTGCTTCTGATAAACCATTAAAAAGTGGCTCAATCAGTGGCTGACCAATGCAGATCGTCCCATCTGCACTACGACCGTCACTCCATGACTCTAGCCAGTGTGATTTATTCACGTGCCATTTGCACGCCTGAGATGTTTCGTTGTTGTAATACGAAAGGTGAATTGATAGTGGAAGTGCTTCCAATTGAGTTGCCAAGTCGAGGGTACCTGGAGTATTGAAGGCAGGATTGCCACCAATAATAATCGCTCCTTGGACAGTGCCATTCTTCATCGCAGAAACAGCGTCCTCGATGGTATCAGTCGAACCACTCTCAACATGACGATAGGTAACCGTCGTGCCAACAGCGCCAACCAACTCATTCAACCGAGCAGCAATGTAATGCACAATCGGCGGCTGACTTTCGCCAACAATAACGAGTGCGTGTTTTCCAGCAGCATTGAAATCAGCTTTTAACTGTTCTGCCCATTTCAGTTGTTCGGCTGTAAGGGTACTGTCAACAGCAGCATTGATATCTTCGTCTTGAAGAATCGCTAAGATTTCTGCAGGATGCATGGCTAACCGTTCGTCTGCTTTTGATCCTGTCACAGACATTCCAGATTCGACCATCCACAAGCGGCTCATTTTGCCATGGCTTACTTTTCGGCCCTCAGCCCAACCCCGAGTGTTGGCAACTTGCATAGGACCAGCACCTAGGAAATCTGCATCGAGTGAAACAATCATTGTCGCTTTGGAAAAGTCATGGACAGGAATCCAATCTCCACCAAACGCATGTCTTAATCCTTCCGCTTGATTCCTATTTGCAAGCGGCGAGTACTCAACCCACATTGCCTCAGAATGTTTCTGCATAAATGCACGGCGCATGCGATGGTACGTTGGTGAACTGGAGGGTTCAGCAAGTACGGCAATGCCTTTGCCCTTTTTAGGAAGATATGCAGATACCCACTCTTTAAATGCAATGAGCGAAGAGTCCTCCCCACCGTAGGTCACCTTCTTGCTTCGGTCAGGATCATATAAATCAAGAATCGCCGCTTGGGTAAATGCATCGGTTGCGCCGAGCGAATCAGGATGTTCAGGGTTCCCCTCGATCTTCGTTGGACGACCATCGTTACTCGTCACGAGGACGCCTTGTGAAAAACCATCAAAATCAAAACAACTTGCGAAATGCTCAGGAATACCTGGCATCGTTCCTTCAGGACGGTGTGCGTATGGAACAATGTGTTCCTTGGGCCATCGGCGACAACCAGCAACTCCTAAACCAGCGAGGGCCATTGAGGCCCCCATAATTTTTAAGAAATGTCTGCGATCTTCTCCAGTGGCAGCAAGATGGTTTGCTCCTTCTGGAAACTCATCATTCGTAGGTTGTAGGGATTTTCCAGTACTTGCTTCTTCGATGCTTCGCCACCACATTCGCCCCTCATGCGATTCGGTTTGATTTGACTCATTCATCGATGGCATGTGGAACAATCCTGAGATGGGTTTAGGTTGTTAAAGGAACGCCAAGAGGCGCTATCTGCAATTCGTTCAGCTGCAGACATATCGAGTCCCCATTCAAGTTGGGTTACGAAAGATGGATTCCGAATGTGAGGGTCTGGATTGCGGTGGCAATTTAAGCACCAACCCATACTCAAGGTCTCATGTTGATAGACGACTTCCATCGTGTCGACACGTCCGTGACACTCAACACAACTCACACCGCGATTCACATGTGCACTGTGATTGAAATACGCGTATTGAGGAAGGTCATGAACTCGCACCCATTCAATTGGCATCCCCGTTTCATAACTTTCAAAGAGTGGTTCCAACTTTTCACTTTGTGGATGAATCTGTGCATGACAATTCATACATGTTTCTGTTGGCGGAACAGCTGCATGTGGCGTGTGCTCCACCGTATTGTGGCAATACCGACAATCTAATCCGAGTTCTCCAGCGTGCAATTTATGACTGAACGGTATTGGTTGTTCTGGCATGTATCCGACATCTGTCGCCTGTGGGCTAAAACCGTATGCGACAACAATTGCAACGTATAAAGGTGCCGTTGCGGCAACAACCACGAGTGTCGGGAGGGCAAGATTTGTCCAACGAGGGAATGTGAATCGGGGTTGTTGCATTCGCTAGGTTAAGCCTTCAAAAAAACTAATTGTCCGCGACAAGAACGACTAAATTAATAAGAGATGAACATGTCATGATATAACGATAAAGGTGCTTATGATAGTGGGCTTGGCGAGTACAGCAAGAGGGTTGAGTCTCCTTTTTCTAAAATCAGTTGAGAGTAAAATAGACCAGTAAAATGCTATTTAAATGTGGCTTGTTATTGAGACTAATTCTCAATAAGTGCTCACCTTTTAAGGTTAAAAAAGTGGGTTGCGTTTTGGTCAGTTTGTCGTTCAAACTCGGAGAACGTCATCTTGAATTTCGCTGCAAGATGCGTTGCAGTATGCACCACAAATTTCGGCTCGTTCGGCCGAATCTTCCTCACTGGTTCTGGTGAGAGATATGGTGCATCGGTCTCAATCATAATACTGTCTATCGGCACAAGTTCTGCTGCTGCAAGGACTTGCGGCGCGTTTTTGTACGTCACAACACCTGTAAAACTGATTCGTGCTCCAAATTCAATGATTTGCTTTGCTTCAGCCTCACTCTCAGTGAAGCAATGGAATACAAACCGAGTATTCGAAATCGAACTCGAATTGAATATTGGCAACAACTCTTCCACCGCTTTGCGGCAGTGCACAATAACTGGTCGCTGATCATCTTTCTCACCCTCGATGATTGCCAAATGTTCTTCAAGTAGTTTCTCTTGCAACGCAAGCTTTGGTTCAGGGTAATGGTTGTCTAAACCAAGTTCGCCCCATGCAACACACTTCTCGTCCTTTGCTGCCTCCTTAACGGACACCCAATCCCAAGCACCATCGGCATGCAGTGGGTGAATCCCAGACGAAAAAAAAACTGACGGTTGTGTTGCTGCAATCTGTCTTGCAGCAAGAGCATCATCCCCATCCGTTGCAACAGAAATCATCGTGTGTACACCGGCACGATGCGCACTTTCAATCACTTCCTCTAGACGACATAACAATTGCGGATTCGTGAGATGACAGTGTGTATCAATCACAAATTTGGATCCGTCAGAATCGGTTTTCGATGTGCATCGACTTGTTCAATTGGAATTGCAAATGGTGGTGACCCTTGAATATGTACAATAACCTCATCGCCCGTAAGTGTTTTATCAAGTATAACTTGCAACTGCGTCGACCACTTGTCTGGCTTCTGCATACTATGGTTTCCTCGACGAATCCGCTGCCAATCACCAACGTCGATGCGCACATGTTCAGGTGTGGTGAAGGTTGGCTTTGGTGGTTTTGATACCTTAAACCATTCGATCCGCAACTGAATGGGCGTCCCTTCCTTGTCGCCCTCTACAACAAACAGTTCTTCGGGCCATGCTGTCATTGGTTGAGCATAACGCCCTGTTGCTGCAATCTGCAGAACTGCTACTTTGCCGTTCTCAAACATCAGCCGGATTTTGGATGATTGTCTTTTACTTCCTTTTAGTGTAAGGAAGACAGGGATGCTGAACTCTTCGCCTGGTGCGATTTGTTCACTTGGTAAATCTGATGTTGTGCATCCACACGTTGTCCTGTAGTCAACAATTTGCAACTCTTCGTTTGTCGCATTTCTGAGTTGAAACGTATGCTCTAGGGTGGCTTCTGGTCGTTGGATAGAGACAACCCCAAAATCAAATGTTTTTTCACCCTCGACTGGTGATTTAAAAATAAGGACATAGCCAAAGTAAACCAAAAGCGGCACGAACAGCAAGAAAAATACGAGAAGGATGACAATATGTACGGTTTTCTTGCTCATGTTCTTGCTTGCCTCGTTTCCATTCTACCTGAGAATCTAATGTACAAAAGGCGTTTCGAGTTCGTATGATGAGCATTATGAATATGGAAAAATTTACAACGCTTGCACAACAAGCATTGTCTGAAGCTCTTTCAATTGCAACCACGATGCAACATTCTGAGTTAACCCCTTTACATCTCTTGAGTGCGCTCGTTGCAGATGACACGACTGTCAGTCGCTCGATCATACATCGTGCTGGGGGGGACGCTCGCCGCGTTCCCGA
>CAZVAE010000013.1:0-674 GCA_964624985.1 uncultured Isosphaeraceae bacterium
AGAGGTTGTTCGTGGAATGATGATTCTACTCCTAGCGAGTTTGTGCCGTGGACATAGTGGTGTTCGCCCCGATGTTGCAATTTGCCTTGCTGAAATGCTCAACAAAGATGTTACACCTGTAGTTCCTTCAAGAGGCTCCGTTGGGGCGTCAGGAGACCTTGCACCACTCGCTCATTTGGCTCTCGTTCTGTGTGCTGAAGGGAATGCGACGTTGGGAGAAAAAACGATGCCAGGCAAAGCCGCAATGGCTGCTGCTGGCATTTCACCAATCGTTCCTATTGAAAAGGAAGGCCTCGCCCTTATCAACGGAACGCATCTCATGGCCTCAATTTCTACTCTTGCACTTGCAGACATCGCGCTACTCTGCGAAGCCGCTGTCGTTGCAACCGCGATGTCAATTGATGCTGCAAAGGCAACCGACACATTCCTAGATCAAAGGATTCATGTCGCTCGAGTGCAAAGTGGACAACAAACAGTTGCGAGTACGCTGCGAGCACATCTTAAAAATTCAACGATTCTTCAATCGCATGTTGAAGAAGATCATCGAGTCCAAGATCCATATAGTTTTCGCTGTGCTCCTCAAGTACTCGGCGCAGCAATAGAAGCAATTGCGAGAGTTACTGGAGTAGTTTCGGCTGAACTTGGAGCAGTCACTGACAACCCTCTTGTTTTTC
>CAZVAE010000013.1:684-12531 GCA_964624985.1 uncultured Isosphaeraceae bacterium
ATGATGAGATTATCTCTGGCGGAAACTTTCACGGAATGCCGCTTGCGATTGCGATGGATGAGCTACGAATTGCAATTTGTCATATTGCAGGAATAGCAGAGCGTCGAGTTGAATGGATTCTCTCTGGTCGTTGCACGTACAATAATCTTCCACCATTCCATGCAAAACAGACAGGTCTTGAAAGTGGTCTTATGATTGTGCAATACGCCGCTGCATCTTGCTGCGCAGAACTTCGCACACTTTCAATGCCTGCAAGCGTTTCAAACATTAGCACTTCGGGTGGGATTGAAGATTACAACTCAATGGGCGCAACTGCTGGATTGATGTTAAGGGATTCCATCAACTTATGCAGAAGCGTACTTGCGATTGAACTCCTTGTTGGATGCGAAGCGCTCGACAACCATCGACCATTGCAAAGTGGCGATGCGGTAGAAGCGATGTATGAGAAAGTTCGGGAAGTTGTTCCGGTGCGACACTGCGATCGCTCACCAGCAGACGACATTCGAGCAATCGAAGAGTTGTTAAGAGCTTAGTTACACGTGCCCCATGCACTAATTAAGATGATAATATCATTGACTTCAACAATGCCATCACCACTTAAATCTGCTTGAGGGTCAGTTGTAGAACCCCACGCCATGATGATTGCCATGATGTCGTTCACATCTAATGTGCCGTCCATGTTCACATCAGCGATGCAATCACATTCGTCTGGAATACCATTCTGATTTTCATCTAGACTTGAACCAGACTCTATATCTTGATCATCTGGAATGCAGTTTCGGTTACAGTCGAACGCGAAAACAGGGTGTTCAACGACTCTTATTATTTTGTTGGCTGGCTGGTCCGCAATCGTCTGCACGACTCCCGAAGGCCAACGTACCTTTATCTCTAGAATCTGGTTACTTGTTCCTAATCCGAAATGTGCCCTTGGCATATGTCCAGAGTTATATCCAGAACCGCTTTGGATATCTCGCATTTGGGTGACAATTTCACCATCTTCATTTATGTGTTTTATCGTCACTCTTGCGCCAATTGCCATTTTGTTTGTAATCATTCCACACAGTTCAACTTCAAGCCATTTGTTTCCGTTCTGATTTCGGTTTCGTATCAGCCGGTTCATGCCAACGCCAGGAGCTTCTGTGCTACCTCCTACGATGTACAAATCAATCCAACCATCATTGTCATAGTCCGCCCAAGATGCAGAAGCACCATTCTCTAAACCCCCTGCTGCTGGTGTCCCAGTTGCAACTTCAGTAAATGTTTCATCACCATTATTTCTGAACAAGTGATTCGGTGGCTGTGCATTGCCAAAATTAACCACATAAATATCTATGAACCCATCATTATTGTAGTCCGCCATCGAAACACACCGCGTTCGGAATGATTCGAGTAGACCTGCGCTGTTTGTAATGGTCGAAAATGTGCCATCCCCGTTGTTAAGATACATTCGATTGTGCCCGCCACATGTATCAGACCCCTTCTGATTGCCAACGAACAAATCCATATACCCGTCGTTGTTAATGTCGCCCCATGCTTGCCCTCGAGCATGACCTGCATCATCAACACCTGCAACGTTGCCTTTATCAATCCAAATACCACCACCGATGTTTGTAAAGAGTTGATTCAGTCGGGTGCTCTCTTCTGAATGATCCTCCGCACCGTTTGCGATGTACACATCTGGCAAATTATCGTTGTTGTAATCACACCAACCAATACTTCTACTTTCTTTATCCGGCTGCGAGAAAACTGATTCTTGCAACGTAAATGTGCCGTCTCCATCATTGATTAGAAGTCGGTTCTTTTTATCGTCACCACTTGAAACTGAAACAAGTAAATCGACAAGCCCATCATTATTAACATCTTGCCACCCAACACCCCTTGGAAGGATTCCGTTCATAGAAAGATCGCCTGTCGTGATATCTTCAAAGTTCCCAGTACTCTCATGATGAATCATGACGCTATGTTCTGTTCCACCATTAGAACTTTGGGACACATACAAATCAGGAAGTCCATCATTATCAATGTCCGCCCAAGCGGCATGATGTGACAAGCCAGACTGAGCTTCCAATTCATACGTTGTGACATCTTCAAACTCTCCATTCCCGTTGTTACGGAGTAGTTGATTTGGAGAACCGTTATATTGTCCCCCCGCTTCAAATGATCCGAAATGTGTAACGTATAAATCGAGGAGACCATCATTGTTGTAATCACACCATGCTGAACCTCGGTGGTTTTCGTGATTTTCACCTGCAAGAAGTGGATCGATCACGTATTGCCAAGATGAGATATCAATTGAACGATGTGGCCCTACGGATGCATCTGTAGAGTGTGTACTACTTTTTGTTGTCGTTGCATTTGAATTTGAAGAGACTTTTGGTTTTGATGCTTCGGCATGCCCAGTGAACAAGACATATAGCGCAAAAACGCTCGCCATAGCTACAAAAATCTGTGTCTTCAGTTTCATTCTTCTATCATCAGCAAATCAAGATTTGCCCTTCAGTTAATATACGCTTTATCCTATTTTCTTCAAGTAAAAAGGGGTTTCTACGCAAAAAATCAGCCCTCACAAGGCCCCCAAGCACCGATAACCAACAGAACGTCCACCACATCAACTTGGCCGTCTACATTTAAGTCTGCGGCACCGCAGGTATCCCCCCATCGTCCAATGATTAAAAGTAAATCGGCAACGTTTACAACACCATCGACTTCAAGATCGCAGTAGCAAGATTGAATACAACTTCCAACAGGTCCATCGACAAAAATGGTTCATCCCCCTTCCGATGATTCGATTGAACCGCCAATGCGAATAAAGTAACTGTTACCAACTTCTACTTCGATTGAGAGAGAAGATGCTCCTCCTTGGCAATCTGTAGAATCACCGTTGCAACCGAGTTGAACTAGATTACAACAGTCGCCTTCATACATGGCAAGGTCAGAATCGAATGTAAGAAGTTCGCATCCATCGACAGTTAACGTGCCATTTTCACATGCAACGTACTTCAACCAAATATCCTTTTGCATTGAACCAATATCTGAATCTGAACACTGTGTTGCATCAAAAGGTTCTGGCGAATTGGTCGCTTGAAGCGTTGAGATATTGATCAAACCATTTTCTACTTCAAGGGCAACATTACATTCGTCAGGATATGGGTAATCAACTTGAATCACGACTTCAGATTCACTTGAAGGCAAACAATCATTCACCATATAACGAAATGACTCTGTTGAGATAAGGCCATTTTCAGGGAAAAATTGCACTTGATTTGTTGACAAATAGTATGGCACCGATGAGACAATCAACCCATTAGGTTCGCAAAGTTGACCATGGAGTGGAATCGATGTGATGACATAGTCAAGCGCATTTCCGGAAAACGATTCTCCTTCTAGTTCTATGTCTACTGGTGTGAATGAATCCGTCGCATACTCCAGTTCTTCTGCCACTGGATAGCACTCTTCTCGGTTATTGAATTGAATTCCTTCGCATGTTAAACACTCGCGTTGCAACAGTACTGCTGATCCAGGATGTGACGCATTTACATTTGCAGTCGCAATATCGAGCATGCCATCATTGTTTAGGTCACCCAACTTGATTTCTGCTGCACCACCAGTAATGAATACACCTTGCATTGATTCGATGCCACCAGTTCCATCGTTATACAAGATAAGTTGTGTAACAGAACCAACGTGGCTAATGACATAATCTAAATCGCCATCTTCATCCATATCTGCAACTACCATTGAGTGCGGTGAAGTAAACACCTCAACCGTTTCGACCAATTCAAAGTTCGCTTTCCCGTCATTATGTAACAACCAACAGTGCCCTCCAAGTTTATCGAGTACTGCAATGTCGACATCCTCGTCGTTATCAAAATCACCAAGTGCGATATAGCGGGGAGTACCTGGCGAGAAGTTGATATGACTTCCATTTTGCCACGTACGAGGCGTCTTACCAAGGACAACCGAAATCGTCATTCCTTTAATGTCTGCTGAAACCACATCAATCAAACCATCGCCATTGAGATCAGCAGATGCTGCACCTCTAGGTTGCACTCCAACTGAAGCAGAATCTCCAACATAAAACGTCCCATCCCCTTCTCCAAACATCGGTGTAAACAGACCATTGCTGTCTGAAGGGTTCTTTGCCTTACTATCCCAATGCATCATCCCAATATCAATTTGCCCATCACCATCAAGATCGTCTAACCAAAGAAATGCCGGTGTAAAAAAATCATATTGTGAGTGAATCGAGAAATTCCCCTCCCCATCATTTTCTAAAATTGTTGTAGACATTCCGTAGTAATCTGGTGTGCATAAATCAATATCGCCATCGCCATCAAAATCCGCACCTTCAACGTATCTTGGATGTTGACCCGTTTCAAAAGTTGCAGACGAGTTAAACACGCCCTCACCATCGTTATAAAGAACTGTCACACTGTTCGATAGGCGACTCGCAACCGCGACATCATTGAAACCATCGTTGTTCAAATCTGCAATGCATATCCCAGTAGATTTCGTCCCAGTAGGATATTGGGCAGGATTATGAAATCGGATATCTCCAAGGGAAATCGTTACGAAACTAAGTGCGCAGAGGATATGGACGTATAAAACCCGCATATCACTAAGTATGTGACTCGCTCATCTTTTGTCAAGGGTTATCTTCACTCTTACGATTAAGAACAACCGCAAGAATCACCACAACAAGGTGATTGGCTCTTAAAGACGCCTAATGACCCTCCAATAGGATCAGCGATTACAGTGAAGCGTCCGATATTTGGAATATCTTGAGGTTCTGCGTAAAGATGAGCACCTCATTCGACGGCTTTTGCTGCAGTTCCATCAACATCATCAACCTGAACATATACCATCAATGATTGCGGTGCTTCCCAGTGCATTTTCATCATGCCGCCAATGGATGATCCCCTAAATTAAATTTGGTATAGGCAGGAGTGCGACTTGCGTCTTCAGCACTCCACCCAAACAGAGTACAGTAAAAGCTCGAAACAGCATCTGTATCGCGAGTTGCGATCTCGTTCCATGCAAAGAAGACGAGTTGCGGATACCATCGTGTGATGGAAAGAGCATGTGTTTCAGACTCAAAACGCAACATACGAGCGCCTAGGGGGACGTCGATGGTTTGCAATTCATGGCAAGCAGAAGCTGCAATGCGGATGCTAATGAATAACCTTGATCCTGAGGTAGCTGAACGTCCAGATGACCTTGTCGTCTACGGAGGTCGAGGCAAAGCGGCTCGAAATTGGGAAGCATATGATGCAATCATAGAATCTCTCAAGTCTCTTGCTCCAGATGAGACTCTACTCATTCAATCAGGAAAACCTGTTGGCATTGCAACAACAACGGAAGACTCACCTCGAGTAATCATTGCAAACAGCAACCTTGTTCCACATTGGGCAACCCAAGAAATCTTCGATGATTTAGAACAACGAGATTTGATGATGTACGGTCAAATGACAGCTGGTTCATGGATTTACATCGGAACACAGGGGATTTTGCAAGGGACGTATGAAACGTTTGCCGAATGTGCAAGACAACACTTTGGTGGATCTTTAACAGGCACGCTTTCTGTCACAGGTGGTTGTGGCGGTATGGGCGGAGCACAGCCACTTGCAGTTACGATGAACGATGGGACGTGTTTGATCGCTGATGTTTGCGTAGAACGTTTAGAGAAGAGAGTGCACGACCGATACTTAGATGAGATTTATACAGAGCTCGATAAAGCAATCGACAGAGCAGTCGATGCGAAAGAAGATAAAGAAGCAGTCTCCATTGGTTTTGTGGGCAACATCGTCGACCTCCTATCCCGACTTAAAGAGCGAAACATTGTTCCTGACGTTTTGACAGATCAAACATCAGCACACGATGCACTCGTTGGATACTACCCCACAGGGATTTCGCGTGAAGATGCTGACATCCTCCGCGATTCAAACCCAACTCAATATGTTGAACAATCAACTGAAACAATGGTTGAGCATGTCAACCTCATGTTATGGTTTTTAAACTCAGGCGTAAAAACATTTGACTATGGAAACAATCTCCGGCAGCGAGCACTTGAAGCAGGTGTTGAAAACGCTTTCGACTTTCCTGGATTTGTCCCTGCCTACATTCGACCACAATTTTGCAATGGACGCGGCCCCTTCCGATGGTGTGCACTCTCTGGTGACCCTGAGGACATCAAGAAAACCGACGAAGCCATTTTAGAATTATTCCCAGAAGATGAATCTCTAAGAAGATGGATAACTATGGCGCAAGACCGCGTTGCGTTTCAAGGACTACCCTGTCGTATTTGCTGGCTAGGTCTTGGTGAGCGAGATAAGGCGGGTCTTGCGTTTAATGAACTTGTTCGTAACGGTGATGTTTCAGCCCCAATTGTTATTGGTCGAGATCATCTCGATTGTGGGAGTGTTGCAAGCCCAAATCGCGAAACTGAAGGCATGCTTGACGGTACAGATGCAGTCAGTGACTGGGCTCTTATCAATTTTGCTTTAAACATTGCTAGCGGTGCGAGTTGGGTCAGTTTTCATCATGGTGGAGGTGTCGGCATCGGATATTCACAGCACGCAGGTCAAGTCATTGTTGCTGATGGTACTGATGCTGCTGCTGAACGATTAAAACGTGTTCTAACGAATGACCCAATGATGGGAATATTTAGGCATGTTGACGCGGGCTACTCTGAAGCCATCTCGTGTGCGAATGAGCAAGAAGTAAAAATACCAGTGAAGGCGATTCCACGTGACTGATTTCATCATTGTGAACGCAAAAATTCTGACCCTTGCCGGAAGTGATATCCCGCGAAGAAAAGAAGAAATGCTAGATTTAGGTGTCATCGAACTCGGCCATATTCTCATTCGAAATGGACTCATCGCACATGTCGGTGAAGGAGTGCCTGATGAAAGTCTCATCGATGAACACGAAGATATCCCGATTGTAGATGCGAATGGGAGAATTGTCATGCCCTCCTTTGTCGATTGCCATACGCATTCGTGTTGGGCTGGAAGCAGACTCGATGAATTTGAAATGAGCGTCAAAGGCGTTCCTTATCTAGACATTCTAAAAAAAGGCGGTGGAATTATGTCCACTGTCCGCTCTGTTCGCGAAGCAACCCAAGATGAACTCAGTGAATCACTTCTAGGCAGACTCGGGCTCATGGCTTCTTTAGGAACAACAACTCTAGAGATAAAGAGTGGGTATGGCCTTACCACAGAAGATGAGTTAAAGATGCTTCGTGCAATCCATGATGCCTCACAAGATGTTCCTCAGATGATTGTTGGCACATTTCTAGGTGCTCATGCAATCGACCCAGAACAACCAAACTTTACAGAAATTATTATTCACGAAACCTTACCTGCCGTTGTCCAAGAGTTCCCAGGGATAGCTTGTGATGCGTACTGCGAGGATGGCGCTTGGTCAGTCGAAGATACAACACAATTGTTTGAAAGAGCGCTTGAGTTAGATTGCCCAATTCGTGCTCATCTTGATCAGTTTAATCCCCTCGGCATGCTTACCCGAGCAGTCGACATGGGTGCAAAGAGCGTAGACCACTTAGAAGCCTCAACCGACGAAGAGTTAAAACACCTTGCATCAAGTGATACTGTGGGCGTCTTGCTTCCTGCGTCTGGCTTTTGTTTGAATGATGCATATGCAAGAGGTAGGGATATCATCGACCTCGGTTGTGCTGTCGCGATTGCAACCAATTACAATCCGGGTTCAGCACCTAGCCCATCCATGCCATTCTCAATTGCGCTTGCGTGCAGAAGACTTGGTCTCACGCCAGCTGAAGCCATCGTTGCTTCGACTTTTAATGCTGCTTGCGTTTTAGGATTACAACGTGTCATCGGTAGTATTGAAGTTGGCAAACATGCAAATCTTCAATTACTCGATTGTTATGATGAGCGAGAGCTGGCATGGCATGTTGCGACAGGCACACCATTACTAGTTGCTATACAAGGCGAAGTAATCCATCTTCTGACTGATGGAGAAATGGAGATTGAATAGGACTCATGAAAGCAACGACTCTCATCCAAGGGAAAGACATCGATGCAGCTAGAGTATCTGCTTCCAACGTTGTTGAAATTCACAAATCCCTTACAGATTTTCTGCGAAGTGGGCTTACCCTTCCAGAAATTGACTCATTCGTCGCAAACCGATTAAAAGAACTCAAATGCAAAAGTGCTTTTTTTAAGTATCGCATTCCAGGGCAACCCCCCTTTCCCAGTCACTCGTGCATTTCTGTCAATGACTGTGTTGTCCACGGTACGCATACGATGTCCTTGCAACCACTACAACCAGGTGACCTAATCTCAATTGATATTGGAGTTTCTCATCAAGGATGGATTGGAGATGCTGCTTGGACGTGGGCAATTGAACATACATCCGATGAGAATTTACAGTTGATGCGAGCTGGCAAAGAATCTTTAGCAGCAGGCATTCTTGCAATGCAACCAGGCAAACCACTGATGGATTATGCAAAAGCAGTTCAAGCTGTGGCGGAAGACCAATTCGGCTTTCACCTCATACGAGGACTGGGAGGACACGGCTATGGCAAAACATTACATTCTCCTCCATTCATTTCAAATGTAGTCCCGAAGCATCCTGCAGAATGGCCAGACGCATGGAGGATGTTTGAAGTTGGGATGCTACTTGCTGTCGAGCCGATGCTTGCAGTTGGAACTGGAAACATTGAACATGCACGTGGTTCATGGCCAATATTTGCAGCAGATCATTCGATGAGTGTCCATTATGAAGCGGACGTCCTCATCAGCGAAGAGGGTCCAATCGACCTTACTGATGGACTCCAAGAGTTACCCGATATAGTGGGATAATTTCTATGCTATGTACTTTTATCGTAACAGTAATCGTTTCTCTTCAATCACAAGAGTTGTCATATCCCGAAACAGAGCGTGGACAGGTTGTTCAAGTTTTACATGGAACCGAAGTTCCTGATCCGTACCGATGGCTAGAAGAAGACGTACGAGAGAGCAGCGCCGTTCGTGATTGGGTGGCTGCAGAAAATCAAGTCACACAATCGTATCTCGATAAGATTGAAATCCTCCCAACAATTCAAAAGAAGATTACCGAAAGTTGGAATTACCCAAAACATGGTCTGCCCTTTCACCGTGGCGAACGTTGGTTTCAATCGAGAAACAGTGGTTTGCAAAACCACAGCATTATTTACACTGGCGATTCTATTGAGACAATCGACACTATCCTTCTTAATCCGAACGCATTTTCAGAGGATGGAACCCGCGCATTATCAATGTATAGTCCTAGCCCAAATGGAACATACTTAACTTGGGGAATCTCTGATGCCGGTTCTGATTGGTCCGTCTGGTATACAAAGAATTTAGAAACTGGGGAAGAACTTCCTGATGTGCTAGAAGATATCAAAACTTCATCACCCGCTTGGCTGCCAGATGAGAGTGGCTTCTACTATTCAAGGTATCCACACTCCAACAATGAAGGTCATATTGAAACAACGGATAGCTCTGAGTTGTGGTTTCATAAAATCGGGACACCGCAATCTGAAGACAAAATTGTATGGTCAGACCAAGCTCATCCTGACCGTTTCTATGGCGCCTCTGTCACCAAAGATGGAGGGTGGCTTGTTGTTTCTGTCAATGAAGGAACCTCGTCAGACAATGCACTACTTGTCAAGGGTCCAGAAGATGAAGAACTACACTGGCTCATCCCTACCTTTGATGCTGCAGTTGAATTGATTGGTGGAATGGGAGACACCCTCTGGTTTAAAACTGATAGAAATGCGCCATTCGGAAAAATTGTCTCAGTGCAAATGAATGAAGAGACTCCTACTTGGAATGAAGTGATTCCAGAACAAAAAGAGATTCTACGAAGTGCAGACGTTGTCGGTGGACGGATTACTGCAACATGGTTAGAAGATGCTTCTTCCATCGCGACAGTCCACACACTTCAGGGTAAAGAACTTTACGAAGTTTCCATGCCCGGCATAGGTACTGCGAGTGGGTTCCATGGAACAAACAGTGATGAGGTTGTGTATTGGTCATACTCAAGTTACAACCAGCCCCCAACAATGTACTCACTCAATCTTTCGTCGAGTGAAACTCAGGAGATATGGAAAACAGATGTACCGATGGACCTGTCTGATATTAATGTCCAACGAGAGTTTGTAAGGAGTAGTGATGGAGCACGTGTTCCAATATTTATTGTTTCACACAAAGACACCACTCTAGATGGAAACAACCCCGTGCTTCAATACGGGTATGGCGGTTTTGACATTTCAATCTTGCCGTATTTTTCTCCGACAAGAGCAACATGGGTTTCGATGGGTGGCACCTTTGTGGTTGCATGTATTCGCGGCGGAAGTGAGTACGGGAGTGATTGGCACAAAGGCGGAATGCTTTTGCAAAAACAACAGGTGTTTGATGATTTCATCGCTTGCAGTGAATGGCTTATTGAACATGGTTGGACTAAACCGAGCAAACTTGGAATTCAGGGCACTAGCAACGGCGGGCTATTGGTCGGCGCGTGCATGACTCAACGGCCAGATTTATTCGGTGCTTGCTTACCTGCGGTTGGTGTGCTCGACATGATTCGGTTCCCCCTGTTTACAGTTGGTTGGGCGTGGACAAGTGATTATGGTGACCCACAAGAGGAAGAAATGTTCCATTATCTACTGGGATATTCTCCGTATCACAACGTGGAAGAAGGCACTTGCTATCCACCAACATTAGTAACAACTGGCGATACAGATGACCGAGTCGTTCCTGCACATAGCTTCAAATTTGCAGCGGCATTGCAGTATGCACAATCATGTTCAAACCCTGTTCTAATCAGAATTGAAACTCGGGCAGGCCATGGTGCAGGAAAACCTACTGCACTTCGAATCAAAGAAGCCGCTGACGTATACGCCTTTCTATATAAAAACCTTGGAATGGCTGACTCAAGATAAGGCGCTTGCCACCTAGTACAATACACGGATGGAAATCAGACTCTCAAGCCCACGGGGGTTTTGCGCTGGAGTTCGTATGGCGATTGATGTCGTTGATGAAATCTTAGATGCTATGGATGGTGCCCAGTTGTATGTCTACCATGAGATTGTGCATAATCGACACGTTGTTGAACGGCTTCGAGATAAAGGCGCAATTTTTGTTGATTCCATTGAAGAGATTCCCGAGCACTCCACAGTTGTTTTCAGCGCACATGGCGTTAGCCCTGAAGTCAAGCGAGAAGCGGTTTCTCGCTCTCTTACGTGTATAGATGCAACATGCCCCCTTGTCACGAAAGTTCACGCTGAAGCAATACGGTACGCAAAGCGGGGATGGCAAATTCTACTCATTGGTCACCGCGATCACCAAGAAGTTGTTGGCACTTTTGGAGAAGCACCCGATTCAATCCAAATTGTTGAATCTTCGGATGATGTAGAACACCTTCACATTAAAGATCCAAACGCACTCGTTTATCTCACACAGACAACGCTCAGCTTGGATGATGCAGAGGAAATCATTCAAGCTCTAAAAACAGCTTTTCCGAACATACATGCCCCACCAAGTGATGATATTTGCTACGCAACAACAAACAGACAACTTGCAATTAGAGAAGATTCACAAGCCGCAGACCTTGTGCTTGTTGTTGGAAGTCAAAATAGTTCAAATTCTAAGCGGCTCGCTGAGATTGCCGAATCATCAGGCACTACATCTTATTTGATCGATGATGCATCTTCCCTGCAACCTGAATGGCTAGAAGGAGTTGATAGAGTGCTTATCGCTGCAGGCGCAAGTGCTCCAGAACATTTCGTCCAACAAATCGTTCAAACCTTAGTTCAACAGTTTGACGGAGAGTTGGTTGATGGTTCCG
>CAZVAE010000013.1:12541-15806 GCA_964624985.1 uncultured Isosphaeraceae bacterium
ATTCACCTAATAATTTTTTAGCTAATGTTTGACTGACATTTTCTAAACCTCTTTCATTTACAACGTTCATAAATAACCGAGATGTCACTGTTGAAGGTGATTCTCAGTGAGTGAAAAATTACACGCACTCGAATTGTTCCCTCGTGATATCGAAGCAATAGCAGCAAAACTTGGGATGCCAGAATATGCCACTTCGCAGTTACTCAGTTGGATCTATCAAAAAGCAGCTAAATCTACTGCTGAAATGACGAACATTCGAAAAGAGATTCGGGATGAACTCGCCCACCTTCTAATATTCAGACGGTCAAATGTTGTAACAACAAAACTAGCATCTGATGGCACAGTCAAAACTTTACTCGCTTGGGATGAAGGAACGAAACAAACTGAGACTGTTCTCATTCCGGCTAAATCGAGAAAAACTGCTTGCGTGTCTAGCCAAGTCGGATGTCCAGTTGGGTGTACCTTTTGCGCTTCTGGCTTAGAAGGGCTTGAGGGAAATCTAGCAGTCGGACAAATTATTGAACAACTCATTCGACTAGGAAGTTCCGAGATTACGAATGTAGTATTTATGGGCATGGGTGAACCAATGGCGAATTACGATGCCGTCACCAGAGCAATTCGAATCATGAACGCACCATGGGGGCTTAACATTGGAGCAAGAAAAATAACAGTCTCTACAGTTGGACTCCCAACTGCAATTGAACGCCTTGCGACATTTGATGTCCCAGTAACTTTAGCGCTAAGTCTTCATGCCCCGAATGATCCACTTAGAAAAGAACTTATTCCATGGGCGAAATTTGCGACTATCGAAGAAATCCTCACTTCGTGCAGTCATTACTTTGATGCAACGGGTCGAGAAATTACACTGGAATACTTACTTCTTGGTGGTGTGAATGACCGAAGTGCACAAGCAAACGAACTTGCTGATCTTTGCCAAACAATTCGCTGTAATGTCAACCTTATTCGGTACAACGAAGTTGATGGACTCGAGTTTAAGCGTCCAGATGACGCGCAAGTTCGACGATTCCAAGTAGCACTTTCAAAACGCGGAATCAATTCACATATACGTGCAAGTAGAGGTCGAGATATATCTGCAGCGTGCGGTCAGTTACGACGAGAACATCAGAAAATTACTCTTGAAGAATCTTCTTAATCTCTTCAAAAGTCACCTCATGCAACTGTCCGCTTAATACAAGCTCTTCGAGTTGGCTAAATCGATTGAGCCACACTTCTACACTTTCATTTTTCGTAGCTGCCTTGAGTACAGCGTGTACAACTTCTTCTCTAACTGCACGATCACGTTTGTGCCCTCTCCATCTCTTGGGCACAGCACCGCCTATCCAAGAAACAAGGGTTGATGACCAATCACTCGTTCGCATATCAATTTGAATAGAGCAATTCCATAGTTGTATTCGAAGTCGGGATAAAAAGCGTCTAGCAAGCGTATCACCCCTCGAATGACGAACGTTCAATCTGCCACGAATTCGCCTCAATATTTCTGGACTCCTCGCTAACCTAGCAAGATAAATAGGATCTCGAATCAGCATTGCTTCAGCTAATGGCAAGGCTGCCTTCCTTGTTAACGCTCGACCGTTTTCTGCACTGTCTACAGCGTAAAGTTTTCCAAGAGTATTAATGTACAAGTTTGCTGTCTCTTCACCACCCCAAAGCATACACCTGCGGATTGCGTTCACGATGTCACTCATTACCTGTCTACCCTCAGAAGATTCCATTAAGCCGGGCATCGATTGATGAACACTTTTGATAAGCCGTTGGACTACAGATGCTTTCATCAACCCACGCTTCCCTTGCATGGATAAATCTCGAATCGATCTCTTTGTCAATCGATGTAAATCGACTTGGAATTCTTCCTTAATTGGTTGCCATGCAGTGTCGGGGTCAAGTGCTAATCGTCTCCCGAAATCAAATGCTTCGATGCTCCTTGCAAATCCTTCTTTTTCAACTTTTTGGACTGCTACTTGAATTGCATCTACTGTCACTGGAATAAACCCTAGTTGAAACGCCATACCAAGTTGGATCAAATCACCTAACCGTTCATTGTGGAAGCGATACCGAGCTAATGATGCAAAACTTCGTATCACTGCTGTTTCTTTAATACAAGAAGTTGCAATTGTTGACGCATTGATTCTCGTTGGAGCACCGTCAATGTCAGATAATGAAACTTGCCTCTCCAGAGGATCGGTATTAATAACTGCGTGAGTACGATCAGTAGAAGCGATCTGCAAAGAACCATTTGGATCTAACGCCCGAATCACTTCTTCTCTGTCCCAACCAAGAAGGAGGTCTGATTCGCCCCATGGAATAGTAGCGATAAGCGGCCTAAAAGAGCGTTTTGTTTGTTTTCTCGTAAACAAAATTTGTGCCCAAGCTCTTCTCCCCGCACCCACAAATGCACTATTGCATTGTGCATTAATCTCGTAATCCATTTGCAAACCTGCTTCAATCAAGACTTGCCCAACGACCCCTGGTTGATCTCCTCTATACCCAGCAATATGTACACGCCAAGATGATGCTGTAGCGTGAATCGGCTGCGGTGGAGTTAATCTTGTTGTTGATTGTTCAACAACACGCACGGGCGGTTTACTTCGTGTGACTTCTACCCTCTCTAAAATTGGACGTAATGAAACACGTACTTTCCTTCCCTCAGGTTTGCTCCAATGCACGGCGATTGATGACTCCAGAGGCATAGCAGGGATACTCGATTTGGGCTGCCATGGTTCGATAGGCGCTATTCGGACAGCAGCCATTTGTTCGATAGGAATCACAATTGCATGTTGTGGGCGGAATCCCCTCCTATCAATATCAGCTGCTCTCTCGGTTAGTTTTTCAATATCAAACTGAGGTTCGGCACTATCACTAACAATAATGATTGATGTCCCCTTTATCCCACTCGCTAAATCGATAGCAGCATCTAATTCTTCACCGTTATCTAAAGAAACCTCAACGACATTATTCTGATCTTCACTTTTGCCTGAAGCAATTGAATCGACCACCATCGATAATGTGTTACTTAAATGCTCGCTCTTCCATACTAATAGAATTCTAGTTTGCAGCTTTTCGTTTGCGTCTCGAACGACACCAGCACCATCAGCAATAAAGTATTGAACACCCCAAGTTTCTACGTACACAATCCGTTCTTTACCTTCGACAAGATGTTCACCATCTACGATAATTGAAGGACAGGGGTCTAGTTTTTTTAGTATTCGCAAAGAAGCATCCCGAAGTAAGGCTAGCGCTGCACTTG
>CAZVAE010000014.1:0-15654 GCA_964624985.1 uncultured Isosphaeraceae bacterium
CCGGCTCCTGTGGTGATGACGACCATAAGACTCAATCGAATCTTCGCGAGTTCGCCATAGATCGAAGCAATGTGTTTCGGATAGCCAAGAAGGGGTAATGATTGTGTTGTTGTGGTCGAACTTTCCATCGAAGCCCAGTAGTATACCCTTCCAGATGGTAGATAGACAAACCCAGCGTACGGCACGAATACTCACCCTAGCTCTCGGAGCGACCACAGCAATGTGGGTCTTTTCATACATCGCGTTACTATTTTCAGGCAAAATTGGTGGCGAAATCCTCTTTGTTCTTGGAGCACTCTGTCTCCCAATCGCTGCAAGACGTGGAAAGTCGTTGCAAGAGGGTGCATGGATTGGCATTGTGTCCGCAACGCTAAACCTGCTCCTTGTCGGAAGTATTATTGGCGGGAATACACCCGAAGCAATGGTGACAACAGGAATCTTTTGGGTCGTCGGGTTATACGTGGCTTCAACACTCCTTGGAGTCATCGGCGCATCTTTCCGCTACCAACTTCAAGATTGCATGTGCGATGTCGATTGGCATTTCGGTTTTATCACAGTCGCTTCAGCACTCGTTTTTTTAATGTTGGTTTCTGGAGGTCTTGTAACAGGAATGGAAGCAGGACTTGCCGTTCCAGATTGGCCAAATAGTTATGGGCACAACATGTTGCTTTATCCATTATCGGAAATGGTATCGCCTGAAAATGAAGGTGTACTCTTTGAACATGCCCATCGATTGACTGGGATGTTTGTTGGGTTAACGTCACTCATCATGGTAGTCTGTGTTTGGAAGTGGAGTTCGAGCAGATGTGCAAGAGCAATGGGAATCACCATCTTCGTCCTTGTTTGTGTGCAAGGATTACTCGGCGGATTACGCGTGACAGAAGTCAATCTGTGGTTTGGCGTTGTGCATGGTGTTGTAGGACAACTCATATTCACACTTTTTGTTTGCTTGGCTGCCATGTTTTCGGCGAGTTGGAAGAGCGAAGTTCAGGTTACTGATAAAAAGGATGCCAGATGGGCACTATTCCTTTGCATTACGATGGTTCTTCAACTCGTGCTCGGCGCCGTGTACCGCCACATGATCAGCGACGAAGTTCTTGCTCCTAAGGCAACACACGTTCTATACACACACATTGCAATCGCGTGCGTTGTGCTGCTGTTTGCAGTGGTTGTTGGGATTCGATGCATGCAACGGGATGTTCCCATACTCAAAAAGTTAGGAATCTCATTACACGTCCTTGTACTTCTTCAAATCCTACTCGGTGGTGGTGCGCTTGTTGTCATCTTGATTAGCAAGGGCGAACAACACCCCCTTTACGAAGTCATCGTCACGACTCTCCACCAAGCAAATGGTGCTTTGCTTTTAGCAGCGAGTTTTGTCACGTATGCATACGTGTTGCGGTTTAAGAAATGTCAGTACGCACGATACATTCGCCATCGAAAGACGTCCATCTCGATCAGATCACCAAAGAACTCATGCGACAAGCGAACCATGCTGTTACAGTTTCTGGAGAGTTCCAGTTTGCGATTAGTGAATCACCTACCGTTGATGACGTCTATGCTCGATTGATGTGTGATCCAGACATGCGTTCGTTTCCTTGGGGCAAGACGCAACTCTGGTGCTATGGGCAGACGACTTCAGAGGATTCAATTCAGGAAGCCCTTGCAGTGCATGCGGGAATTCCAGAGAACCAAGTCCACAACGTCTCAGAAGGATTGCCAGAGGGTGTTTCGATCGATTGCTGTCTTACTGATGGAACAGATGTTGAAGCACTGCCGGAGGATTTTAAGCGTGTGTGCCAAGCATGGATTATCGTTTCAGAAAAAGATGTACTCGATGTGCAATCTGATGGAGTACAGCACTGCTTTACGTTCCATGAAGAACTCGATTAAGTATTCAAATCTTCGCGTTTGGATTGAAGAAAATCGTTCAAAATTTCAGCTGCAGCAAGTGCGTCTCTAATGTTCTTCTTTTGCTTATGCGTTTTGCCTGACCCAGATAAATGTTCTTCAGCCGCAGCACTTGTAAGACGTTCGTCTTGGAAATGCAGAGGTAGACCCGTTGCAATTTGAACTTGGGTAGCAAATTCTTTTGTGATGGTGGCACGATGTCCTAGTGTGCCGTCCATGTTGAGTGGCAATCCAAACACAAGAGCTTGAGCATCTTGATCTCGCGTAGTCACGACAAGTTCATCGATGAGCCGTTTACCAATGTCGACTTGAAGCACGCACACAGGTTGAGCAAGAAAGAGTTCATCATCACCAATAGCGACGCCCGTCCGTTTATCACCAAGGTCAACTGCGAGAAATCTCATTGGAGGTCAGAATCAGCAAGCCCGTGGATTTCTTTGACTCGTTGTGCCTGAGATGAAGGGAAGACCAGAGTGATTTCTTTTGTATGGACGACAACCAAATCTTCGCACCCAATCGTCGCGATGGTGTGTGTTGGGTCATCTGAAACACATAACACATTCTTAGAATCGAGATGCACTGTTTTTGTGTCACTTCGATTCCCATTATCGTCGGATTGCAATGTGCCTCCGTACGAGGGCCATGAACCAACGTCAAGCCATTCGACGTCCATCGGGACAGTGATAATCGAAATTGAATCGTCCTTTGAAGCGGGTTCCATCATGCCATAATCAACGCTAATCTTCGGAAGTGTTGGGTAGACTTTCTCAAGCACTTCTTGTTGACTTGAAGTACCCCATGCCTCCCCAATTGTTTGAAGGCCATCCGAAGATTCGGGTTGATGTCGACCCAATGCTTCCAAAAATGTACCAGCATGAAAGATAAACATTCCACTATTCCAAGCAAACGTTCCTGAAGAAACATACCGTTCAGCAGTCTCAACATCTGGCTTCTCGACGAATCGTTTGCATGCATACGCATCATCCTCAATGGGATCGCCGAGTTCAAGATAGCCATAGCCTGTAGCAGGATGGGTCGGGGTGATTCCAAACGTCACAAAACGAGAGACGTCTTGTTCGACAAGCGAATACCCAATGTTGAGACACGTAGCGAATGTCTCTTGTGGACGAATGATGTGATCAGCAGTAAGGACTGCAAAAATTGCGTCTGGGTCTTCTTTGTGTAACACGGTCGCTGTTAGACCTACAGCATTCAACGTATCTCTCCCCATTGGTTCCGCAATACATTGTGTATCTTGCAATGGTAATTTTTCAAGAATGATGTCACTATGTTGTTGCCCAGCGCAAATCCAACGTGCTTTTTCATCCACAACACCGTCAAGTCGTTCAAAAGCAATTTCAATTAATGATTTGCCTTCAAAAAGTCCTATGAGTTGCTTCGGAGTTTCCCCACGACTCATTGGCCAAAGTCGCGTCCCGCTTCCACCAGCCATTATCATTGCATGCCTCATGATTCACCCTTAATCTGGAATGAACTCTGTACAAGTTGGTCTGCAGAGGAGACACCGGGATTATCTGCGTAGGCACGTTCGACCAGTCGTTTCGCATCACGTTTTGATTCACCCAGTTGAATCAGCATTGAGATTGCGTCTTCACAATATGCTGGTAACGTTGATTCGATTGTTGACGCAACCTCAAGTGCAAAACCGTCAACTTTGCCGTGTAACTCTGCGATGATGGTATCTGCGGAGCGCTTTCCGATTTCAGGCATAGTTGTAAGTGCGGCGGTGTCTTTATTCGCAATCGCACTTGCTGTTTCAGTAAATGGACGAATAAGAGCGCGGAGGGCTTTCCTGTTCCCTATACCTTTTACAGTTGTGAAGAGTTCAAAAAATTCCCTGTCTTGCTCAGTGGAAAACCCAATCAACCTCGGCAACATTGTGCTTCCTTGGGATTGTGCTTCAAAATAATGCAAAGTGAAAAACTCGACTGAGGTGCCTATTTTTTGTACGAGTTCGGAAACATCCGCAGCAGGGACGAGGAGTTCATAAGTTACTGCCTCAACATGAATCAATGCAGATTGCTTCGTTATTTCAGCAAGTTCGCCTCGTATGCGGGTAATCACGTCGTTAGTTTACCAACGACCAACCAGTTGCTTGGGCCAATCGAGTTCGAAGGTCGGATGTTATTTCAGATTTCGTGGAACTTTCAGGATATTCGATGAGTTCAATGAACCGAACGAGAGACCGTGATCGCTCAAAAATGGCTCCCCCCATCTCATCATTCATCGGTGTTCCATCAACAGTGACAAGCAGCACTCTGGCTTGCGAACGTGCAATCATCGCCCCAATTCCCTCCGCAAATGGATGAATGGCTTCTCTTGGTGATTTGATGCCACCCTCTGGAAAAATACCGATGACCCCATGTTGCTTGAGATGCCGAAGAGCGACCCTCAATCCCGCGCTATCTCGACCATCTCGAGCGACTGGAATGACTTCGGAGTATTTCCAAACAAAATCGAGGGATGGAACCATATACTCTTTCGCCATGAGCCAACGGATTTTAAATCGGCATTGTGATTGAACGAGCAGAGGGTCAACTGGGCTTTGATGCGTACAGACCACGATGAGTTTTCCAGGGTAAACGCTATTTGGAATGATTTCGCACCCTTCGGCATGAAGGTGGTGTACAACGCGAACATACACCTTGTTCAACAGCCACAAGAGTGCTGTGGGCGAATCACCCATCGTATACCGTGACAATCGAGGCATGCACAAATGTTGAATCAGGGTGATTCCTAGACAGGTAGAAGCAATGGAAATGGCAAAGATGAACATTTCGTTCCTCCTATGCTAGCCGAGAGAGCCAATCATCGGTATCCTGCCACAAGTTTGCGCGTGCAGACATAAAGGAATTATGCCTCGCAGAGATGATATCCATTCGATTTTAATCCTTGGCTCTGGACCAATCGTCATCGGTCAAGGGTGTGAATTTGATTATTCGGGTACTCAGGCGTGTAAAGCCCTTCGAGAGGAGGGCTTTCGTGTTGTACTGGTCAATTCGAATCCAGCCACGATTATGACTGACCCAGAATTTTCGGATCGAACATATATCGAGCCCATTACACCCGAAGCCGTTCGAAGAGTCTTGCAACGAGAACGGGATGCGGGCTTTCCAATCGATGTTTTGCTGCCGACTATTGGCGGGCAAACTGCCCTGAACTGCGCGTGTGAATTGGATGAACAAGGGATTTTGGATGAATTCAGCATCGAAATGATTGGTGCAACCAGAGAAATCATATTCAGAGCGGAAGATCGAGAAGAATTCAGACAAGTTGTACAGAATGTTGGATTAGAACAAGCAAAAAGCAAAACCGTTTCTTCAATGGCTGAAGCGGATGAGTTTCTTCAAGTGATTGGATTGCCGGCAATCATTCGACCAGCATTTACGCTTGGTGGAACTGGCGGGGGCATTGCATACAATCGCGAGGAGTTTAATGACATTGTAAGGCGAGGGTTAGAGGCCTCCAGAATTAACCAAGTGCTGATTGATGAATCCCTTCTTGGCTGGAAAGAATATGAGTTAGAAGTTGTACGCGATCGAAATGACAACTGTGTCGTCGTGTGCGGCATTGAAAATATTGACCCGATGGGTGTACACACTGGAGACTCAATTACAGTCGCACCTATTTTGACACTTACGGATAAAGAGTATCAACGCATGCGTGATGGCGCACTTGCAATCATGCGAGAGGTTGGCGTTGATACTGGTGGTTCAAATGTTCAGTTTGCAGTGAATCCAGCAAATGGGAAACTTGTTGTCATTGAAATGAACCCAAGAGTTTCGAGAAGTTCAGCCCTTGCATCCAAAGCAACGGGTTTCCCAATTGCTCGTATCGCTGCAAAACTGGCAGTTGGATACACGCTCGATGAACTTCGAAACGATATTACCCAAACAACGTCCGCCTGTTTTGAACCCTCGATCGATTACGTGGTTACAAAAATGCCTCGATGGACATTCGAGAAATTCCCTGAAGCGGATGAAACATTAACGACTCAAATGAAATCGGTTGGCGAAGCGATGAGTATCGGTCGAACGTTTAAAGAAAGTTTCCAAAAAGCAATTCGTTCGATGGAAGTGAAACGATTCGGTTTCGGTCTAGATAAAAACGACGAATGGCTCAAAGCAACACGAGGTGATACCGAAGCGCAGTGGCCTGTCGACGAAGACACGATGATACGAAAGCTATCAGTGCCAAGCCAGGGACGTCTTTACTATGTTCGATATGCGTTCAAACAGGGCTGGACACTTCAGCGGATCCATGAGTTAACACGAATCGACCCTTGGTTCCTCGATCAACTTGCTCAACTTGTTGAGTTTGAGGAGGAACTCCTCAACCTAGATTCACTTGAGTCGATGTCCAGAGAATTGATGCAACGTACAAAAGAGCTTGGCTACTCTGACCCGCAACTTGCGTATATGTTCAAAGGCGTTGTTTCAACAGAGTCTATTTTAGATGTACGAAAACACCGTAAGCAGTTGAAAATCGAACCGGTGTATAAACTTGTCGATACATGCGCTGCAGAGTTCGAAGCGATTACTCCCTACTATTACTCAACGTATGAACGACCGATTCGAGAATTAGGGAAAGAGGAAATTGTTGATGATGAAGTTCGAGTAACCGACCAAGAGAAGATCATTATTCTTGGCGGTGGCCCAAATAGAATTGGGCAGGGGATTGAATTCGACTACTGTTGTTGCCAAGCATCATTTGCTGCTAAAGAAATGGGCTTTGAATCGGTGATGGTCAACTCAAATCCTGAAACTGTAAGTACAGATTTTGATACGAGCGATTTTCTCTTCTTTGAACCGTTGACTCTCGAAGATACCTTAAACATTGTTGAGCGATTAAATGGAGGGGGATTAGATGTAGAACACAGGGAGGGGCATGTCGCTGGAGTGATTGTCCAGTTTGGCGGACAAACTCCGCTCAACTTAGCGCATGGTCTCGCAGCTGCTGGCGTACCAATCATTGGCACGGGGTTAGAGGCAATTGATTTAGCAGAAGATCGCGACCGATTTAAGGCGATGCTCGATGAATTGAGTTTAAAACAACCAGAAAACGGTATTGCATATTCTTTAGATGAAGCAGTCTCAACGGCGGAACATATTGGGTATCCAGTTCTTGTCCGACCAAGTTATGTATTAGGCGGTCGCGGCATGGAGATATGTAACGATGAGGACGCTCTTCGTTTTTATATGCAGTCAGCAGTTGATGTTTCTGAATTGGAACACGCTCCGGTATTGATAGACAGATTCCTTTCTGAAGCAACCGAAATCGATATTGATGTTGTCGCTGATTTCAAACCACACGAAGCAACAGCATCAAAACAAGTTGATATGACCCCAGACAATCCTCAATCTATTGTGTGTGGTGTCATGGAACACATTGAACAAGCGGGGATTCACAGTGGTGATAGTAGTTGTGTGCTTCCCCCACACTCACTTCCCAAATCAATCGTACGCGAACTTTGTAGACAAGCGAGTGCAATGGCGGAACGCTTGCAAGTCCGCGGATTAATGAACGTGCAATTCGCAGTGAAGGATGAGACGGTCTATGTCATCGAAGTGAACCCAAGAGCATCTCGCACTGTGCCATTTGTTGCAAAAGCGAAGGGAGTGCCTTGGTCTCGAATTGCTGCAAAGGTGATGATGGGGTGTTCACTTGAAGAACTTGGAACAAAAGAGATTCCAGAGACTGGTTTTTTCGCGGTGAAAGAACCCGCCTTCCCGTTCGAAAAGTTTCCCGGAGTTGATGTCGTCCTTGGTCCTGAGATGCGTTCGACGGGTGAAGTCATGGGCATGGATCGCTCCCTCCCAGTAGCGCTTGCAAAAGCAAAGATGGCCGTTAGCCGAGCATTGCCAACTTCAGGCCAAGTCTTCTTATCTATTCGTGAAAGCGATAAGGCGCAAGCCGTTGAAGTTGCACGTTCACTCGTTTCGATGGGCTTTACAGTGTTTACTACGCAAGGGACACGCGAGTTTCTACTCTCCCATAGTGTGGACACTTCATTGATTCGGAAGATTTCGGAAGGTGCGAGGCCGAACATCCTCGACAAGATCGCCAACGATGAGATTGATCTCATTATCAACACCCCAACTCGCACCGGAGCTCAGACTGATGAGGGGCAGATTCGAGCGATGGCGGTTGGTTCTCGCATTCCAATGTTGACCACAATCACAGGTGCCCGTGCTGCAGTTGCAGCAATCGAGGCACTGCGTGGTGGTACGTGGCAAGTTGCTACATTGCAAGATTATTTTGAAGCGACGAATGTAGCAGTCACGTCGCAAGGTAGCACGGCAGATATTTGATACTCTTTTATATAGAGGGCAAGAGTGAGATGCACTCAACGGCTATAATTCTGTTCTATGCCTGACTGGGTACCCACATTCATCACACCGCAACTGCTTACTTCAGTCGTTGTGATTTTGGTCATTTTGCATTTAGCACTTGGTCTTGCTGCCTACTTTATTCTTCTTGAGCGGAAAGTATGTGCTTGGGTGCAGGACCGCATAGGACCCGACCGAGTTGGAAAGTTCGGATTGCTTCAACCCCTTGCAGATGGTTTGAAACTGTTCGTGAAAGAAGACTTTATGCCAGCGGGCGCGGATAGGGGCTTGTTTACCCTTGCGCCAGCGCTAACAGTCATCCCAGCGATGATTGGGTTTTTAGTCATTCCATGGGCAGGTGGACTTGAACTTGGAAGCGAAACAGTTTCGATTATGGGTGCGAACATTAATATTGGTGTGATTTATCTTGTCGCAACGGGCTCACTTGGTGTGTATGGTGTTGCCATTGGTGGTTGGGCTTCAAACAACAAGTATTCATTCTTGGGCGGCCTTCGAGCGGGGGCTCAAATCATTAGTTATGAAATTCCAATGGGGTTAGCGCTTCTCTGTGTTGTTTTGTTTGCTGGGACACTTCTTCCAGAGTCAATCGTGTCTCAACAACTGTCAGGGCAGTGGAACATCGTGCAGCAACCGCTCGTTGCCATTTTGTTTTACATCTGTTTACTTGCGGAAGCGAACCGCGCACCTTTTGATTTGGCAGAGGCGGAGCAAGAATTGGTCGGTGGTTGGCACACCGAGTACTCATCGATGCGATGGGCGCTCTTCTTTATGGGCGAATATATTCACCTCTTTGTCGGTGCCGCATTCTTTACGACGCTCTTTCTTGGCGGTTGGTCGTTGAACCCAATTACGGGATGGGATTTGCCAGCAACTGGCGGCTTCCTCATGATTGCACTTCAATTTGGAATAGTTCTAGGTAAGATTTTCCTTCTCGTGTTTCTTGCCATGATGGTGCGGTGGACGCTACCACGATTTCGATTCGACCAACTCATGCGGCTTGCATGGGAAGGAATGATTCCTACGTCGCTATTGCTTGTCCTCATCGTCTCTATCTATATGTACTTTGGATGGGAATCGTATCTATGGACGGGTTCAATCGCAGCGCTCATTATTATGGTAATCGCAAGGCCATTTTTACCAACGAACGACACGAACAAGCGTGTTGGCTTGATCGGAAGTCGATTCAGCCCACCTGAGCAGGATGGTCAATCAGCACTATGAGACGATTCACAGATGCGATTGGTGGATTTTGGATTGCCGTTTCACTTTTCCTTCGGTGTAAAGGCAAGCGTGGTTCTGGTAGTTATCTCGCATGGCGAGAAGAAACGGCATTTGGGAAACCGGGACAATTTCGAACATGTACGAAGAAGCAGAAACGCAGAGCAGTGATTGATTGGAGTCGCTGGGCTTGGCGAAACAGGTAATTCTCTTTGCAACATATTTCCTCCACCTGACACGGTGTCGTCAGAAACGTCTTATACACTTCCGCCCATGCCATCTGCAAAGAAATCGTTTGTCTGTTCGTCATGCCACGCAATGAGCCCAACGTGGATGGGGAAGTGTTCATCATGCGGTGCGTGGGATACGTTGGTACTCAAGCAACCGCCGAAGAAACAACTCTCTTCAGACAGGGCGGCGGTGTTCGCTGCAACGATTGATGATTTCGGAGGGGATAAAGAGGCAATTCGATTGCCAGAGATTCAAGCCCCTTCAATTGGAAGAATCAAGAGTGGGGTTGATGAGTTTGACCGCGTACTCGGAGGAGGTCTTGTTGCCGGGAGCGTTGTTCTTGTGGGCGGGGATCCTGGCATTGGTAAATCAACATTGATGATGCAAACGGCAATTGGCTGTCATGGCATGGTGTTGTATGCCACGAGTGAAGAGTCAGCGTACCAATGCAAACTGCGAGCAGAGCGAGTCAGTCCAGATAATGCATCGGAATCACTCGAGCATATCCATGTACTCTCAGATACAGATTTAGAGCGGATTGCTGCTCAAGTAAAAGAAATAAAGCCAACACTCCTCATCGTGGACTCTATTCAGATGGTCTACCGAAGTGATTTGGACGCAACCCCCGGAAGTGTCTCACAAATACGGAGGTGTTGTTTAGAACTGGTCTACCTTGCGAGACAATTGGAGATGGCCGTTTTGATTGTGGGGCATGTGACCAAAGAAGGCGCGCTCGCTGGTCCTCGTGTGCTTGAGCATTTGGTTGATGTGGTGGTGCAATTTGAAGGGGATCGGCATTACGCACTCCGAGCACTCCGTGGTGTGAAAAATCGATTTGGTACAACCCT
Organism: uncultured Isosphaeraceae bacterium; assembly: GCA_964624985.1. GTDB lineage: Bacteria > Planctomycetota > Phycisphaerae > Phycisphaerales > SM1A02. The sequence continues at coordinate 10,580 of CAZVAE010000014.1, forward strand.
AGAGATAGGCCTCTTTGAAATGGGCGAACAAGGATTGCAAGAAGTGCACGATGCAACGGCGTTTCTCGATCCAGATGCCCCACCCCGTTCAGGTTCCATGGTTTGCCCTGCATTTCATGGATCACGCTGTTTGCTCGTTGAAGTACAAGCATTAACGGCACAGGGGACGTTTGGTCAAGCGAGAAGACGTGCAAATGGACTCGATGGGAACCGATTGACGATGCTTACAGCGGTCTTAGAACAGCACGCAGGGATTGATCTCTCATCGCAGGACATCTATACAAGTACAGTGGGGGGTCTGAGATTGACTGAGCCCGGAGTTGATTTGGCACTCTGTCTTGCCATGATGAGTGCGTATCGAAGCATCACTCTACCCTCGGAAGTTTGCGCCATTGGGGAAGTAGGCCTTGGTGGAGAGGTCCGAAGTGTGCCTCAAATCGAACAGCGAGTTGCCCATGCATTGCGGCGTGGATACAAAAAAATAATAGTTCCGATAACACAAGCGGACATATTGAGCCCTCACTGCGTCGGAGTAGCGAGTATTGGCGATCTAGAGGGATTTATCGAACAAAATTCGAACGGAAAAACGTCCCCAAACAGGTTATCGGACGAAGAAAAAGTAGAATTCAATGAATGTGCATAAAGATAGTATTAGCAGTACTTTACATCCTTTTTTATGTGGACGTGCTCTTTTTTTTCATCTTTTATCTGGTGGGTGTAGCCATTTTCTCAGAAATGGGTATCATTCCGCCTTCAACTTTTCGGTCACCGTAGACCGATAGGGAACAATCGTCCGTTCCAGCCGTGTTGGCTGGAGTGATGCGGACGGATGGATGGTTAGGACGCGACGCCACGGGAGTCGGCCGATGCGTTCGAAAAACACAGGAGAGTTGACTATGAGTCACCTTTACCTTCTCGGCGTCGCAACACTGACGCTTACTAGTGCTAGCTTTGCCGGTAGCGATACGAACGCTGACCTACAAGCTCGCCTCGAGGCTGCTGAAGCTCGGATTTCCGAACTTTCAGCCGCTACTAACGCAAACTGGCTAAACGATGCTCGTGCAGACGAAATTCGTAGCCTCGTACACGATGTTCTTGCTGATGCAGACACACGTGCAAGTCTTCAAGGTTCCGGCGCTACTGCTGGTTACAATAATGGCTTCACAATTGGTTCCGCAGACGGCAACTGGTCCATCACAATTAATGGACTACTCCAAACTCGTTGGACAACTGTAGACCGTGATACTCCTCTCGCAGGTGTAAACGATGGTTCACAGTGGAACTTCAACAATCAACGATCATGGCTCCACTTCTCCGGCACAATTGCTGGCGATTACAGCTACGACGTACGTCACGGCCTTGCTGGTACAGCACCAAATGGTACAACCACAAACGGCGATGATTGGGCAAATGGCTCACTCGCACTTGGTGATTGGCACCTCACGATGGGTTCAATGAAACTCATGTCAAGCCGCGAAGCAATGATTGGTGACCAAAACCAACTCGCTCTTGATCGTGATGGCGGAGCTCTTGGTAGCCTTATCGGTGTTCTTTCCCCAGGTGGATACGCTGTAGGCCAAGGTGTGACGCTCAGTTATGACAGCGACAACATTGGCTTTGATTTCCAACTCTTCAATAACATGGCTTCCGGTGCCCCAGGTACCAACAACAGTGGTTACACTTGGAACGCTCGAGTTGAGTACCTTGTTGAAGGTAACTGGAGTCAATTTGACCAATTCACAAGCGCTGATGGCGGTGCTGCTGGTACACTCGTTGGCTTCTCCTACCTTGGAAACAGTGCTGACGACGTAGCTGCACCAGTTGCAAATGAAGATGAAAATCTTTGGACACTTGATGTTCAAATGCAGTTTGGTGGAAGTAACATGTATATTTCATACACTGACTACACCGACTCAGCCCTCACAGGCGTTGCAAACACAGATCTCAATGAGCTTCAAGTTATGTACGGTATCTACCTAGACTCCAATTGGGAAGTCTACGGTCGATACATTGATAACGATGGCTCAACTGCTGCAGCTCTTGATGGTAGCATTATGGCACTTGGTGTAAACAACTACCTCGCAGGTCAAAACGCGAAGTGGACAACGGAAATTATCTGGGATGACAGTGCTGTTGGTGCAGACACTGACGTGCAAACAGTTTCCACACAACTTCAATTCTACTTCTAATCAGAAGTTGATTTGAACGTCACTTAGTTGACACAAACGCAGGCCGGCTCTTTGAGCCGGCCTGTTTTTTTGCACCTTTTCTGGGGACAGTCCCTAATGGGGACTGCCCCCAGATGGTGTTCCTATGGTATTCTGCCGATGAAAGGTCTACGGATGGATCGACGCCCAACGCAATGGATTGCAATGGCTCTTGCTTATACCTTTACGGTACTCGTATGCAATGCTGTCACTGTGGCTCAACAAGCGGGGTTCGAAGAACAGTTAATAGAACTTCAGCAAGCACTTGATGATGCTCAGCGAGCAAATCAAGCCGTTCGTTTTGAACTCGATGAAGCACGAGATACCCATTACAACGATGATTGGCTTACCGAGGAACGTGCATCCTCCATGATGTCTCTTGTGCAAGATGTCCTTGCAGATAGTACATCACGCATCAACATGTATGGCGATGGAACGATGATGGGTTGGAATGATGGCTTTTATCTGGCAAGCAGTGATGGACAATTCCGCCTCAACATCGGGGGCGTACTGCAATCACAATTTGTTGCAAGGTGGCAAGGTGTAAACTCCACCAATTCAGGAACGTATGACGAATGGCGTTATAGTTTTGGTGCATCGAAAACGGCATTGAATTTCGGCGGTCACGCTTTCGGCAAAGGGTTGACCTATTTCTTTGAACTTGGTTGGGGTATGGTTGGACCATACAACTGGACAAACCAAAATACGTTCACAGGTGCTCGGATGTGGGATGCTTGGGTTGCGTTTCAATTGAATAATGAAACGAAGGTTCAGATTGGTCAGTTTGAGTTGCCATTCTCAAAAGAATCACTCATTCAAACTGAGTACAAAATGGCAGTCTATGCATCGCTCATTGAGTACCTCATGGGGCTTGAACGAAACACAGCCGCTCAACTTGATTGGCAGACGGATGACAGAAAATTCACCCTATGCGTTTCGAACGGCTCACCGTCATTGGTTAATGGCTTCTTGTGGGGTCATAACCTTGACCCAAGCCCACCATGGGCAGCCCTTGCACAAGACACGCTCTACTCAGTGACGATGCGACATGAATGGAAAGTCCTTGGAGATTGGGATCAATTCAACCAGTTTACGAGCCCTCCAGGAAGTGAACGCGGGATTCTAGTTGGTGTTGCTGGGCACCGACAAAACAATGAGGATACGGGCTCATTCCCAATCGGCGGAATACCAGATGGCACATTATGGGGTGTAACGGCAGACATCATGATGCAGTTTGATGGCGCCTCCCTCTTTGGCTCAGTCATCTATGAGCGTTTGCGAGATCTTTCGCCAGCAAATCCAACTCTCAATTTTTGGGGAGTTGTGGTTCAGGGTAGCACATACATTACGAATCAAACAGAATTGTTTGCTCGTTTTGAAGCTGGTGGACCCGATAGCGAAACCATTGGCGGAGACCATTTACAGATTTTGACCGTTGGAATGAACCATTACATAGACGGACAAGAGATCAAGATCACGACTGACCTTGGGTTCAGTTTTGGGGAAGTTTCAAATCAACTCGCAAACACTGAAGCGGGTTGGATTGCAGATACGAGACGACGCGACCAAGCACTCCTCAGGACACAACTTCAACTGATGTTTTAACGACGAATGAATCGCACACCCTCCATTTTGTTTTTATTGTCTCTGAGCATGGCTGTACTCACGCTCGTTCAACCATCCTACAGCCAGCCAGCAGATATCCAGCAACAACTCGATGAACTCCGAGACCGTCTCGACGCGGTTCAGATGGACACCGAGGGCATGCGAGATGAACTTGATGCACTGAAGGCAGAGGATTTAGACTGGCTCACTGAGGAACGTGCAGATGAAATTCGAGGGCTTGTGCAAGATGTTCTTGCAGATGCAGATGCTCGGAATTCGTTGGTCGGCGATGGACTCCTCGGTGGTTGGTCGGATGGTTTTTTCCTCGCAAGCAGCGACGGCCGATTCAAACTCAAGATCGGGGGTCTTATTCAAGAGCGTTTTATGCAGAGTTTTCTGCGAAGTGATACCGCTGACCGTTGGAGGGGTGGGCTCGAAAACTCAAGAACGCGTATCGATTTGAGTGGACATGTCTTTGATCGAGACACAACCTTTCTCGTACAAGCGGGGTACGGCTATTTTGATCCACATTCAATCGTTCCAACGAATAGAATCTTCGCTCGGCTGTGGGATGCTTGGATCAAATTCAAACTCAAAAAGGGCTGGACTGCAAAATTTGGCGTCTTCATGTTGCCCTTTGCCCGTGAATCACTCGTTTCAGATGAGTACCAGTTGGCAGTCGATCGCTCACTCATTGACTACCGACTCGGTCTTTCTCGTTCTCAGGGGATCGAGTTTACGTGGGGGGGAAGTGATAAGAGGGTCTTTATCTCGGTTTCTGATGGTTCACTGACATTACGTGGCGTAAACGTTGCGGGCGGAAACCCAACTCCACCATGGGCGATTCTTGGCGAGGATACGGATTGGGCCGTGACTGCACGAGCAGAGTTTCTCCTTGAAGGCGCATGGAGCCAATTCAACCAGATGACGTCCCCAGTTGGTAGCGAGCGTGGTTCACTTCTAGGCGTTGCTGTTCATTCCCAAAATGGCGAACGACGCGGATCGGGCGGGCTTAAAAGGGACCAAGTAGGTGTAACTGCTGATTTGTCTATCTACGGTGATGGGTTGACATTCTTCGTCTCTGGCACGTTTCATAATCAGAAGAATGCTACCGCTGCAAATCCAAACGCAGATTGGATTGGTTACGTCGTTCAAGCAAGTACGTACATGACCGATACAACTGAATATTTTGTCCGATATGAGGGCGGGGGAGTCGAGCAAGATGCATTCGGGTATAATGATGTTAACATTCTGACAAATGGC